>JAOZMT010000416.1 GCA_029934175.1 Victivallales bacterium
TGAATTAATTCAAAATTAATAAGAGGCAGAATTATTAAAAATAATTATTCTGCTTTTAATTATTCTGCTTAATTCTTCTCAATAATTTTTTTATTTTGGACGGCGTAAAGAACAACGCCATATAATTGTTGATATTTTGCTACTTGTTATAAATTAAAACCATGACAATTTTTTTAAAGAAGATTCCTAATTTATTTGATTAATCCATTCCGAAAAGCTATCCCAATATTCTTTTGAAATTTCAGGAAGTTTTCCTTTGCCAGTTGCAAAGTTTAATAATGTATTAAACCAATCTGCTTGCTCTTTGTTTACTTCAGGTAGAATCCCGTTTTCATAGAAAAATACAAATTTTATGATTGAAAGATATGGCAAGGTCGAATTTTTATTTTGAGACCAAAAATTTAGGGCTTTTTTGACTGCTGCATAAGTCGCAGAATATGGTATCAATGGTTGAATGTTTTTTAATAAAAATTTACTTGCGAGATATGCAGAATTTAAATTGTCAGAAAAGTTGACAATTGAGTCATAATTATTTAATAGTTCTGCAGAATAAATAGCTTGAAATCTACCATCATTATGTTTTAACTCAACTTTTACCTCTCGAAATAAATCAATCACAGGATATTTGTTTTTCTTAATAGATAATGCATTTTTTAAAATAAAATCAATTTTTCCTTCATTTTTTGAAAAACCATTAACAATGAGACTTGTATCTTGAAAAATACTTTTTTTCAAAACCAACAATTCTGTAGTATATCGTTTATCAGTCATTTTATAGTTGCGACTTATGCAAAAGGACTAAGCTTTTTTGCTATTTTAGGAATATCATCAATGATATCATCTGCAATTAAACCACGAACTCCAAATTGGGATTGTTCACTAATTAACCCATGGATAAAGACAGCAATTTTTATTGCAGCTAAAGGTGAATTTCCTTGTGCAAGATATCCACCAATCATTCCAGCTAAAACATCCCCTGAACCAGCTGTTGCAAGGGCAGGTGAACCTGTAGTGTTAATGCATACCTCGCAATTTGGCGTAACTATAAGAGAGCAATGTCCTTTTAAAACAATTATTGAATTAGTTGCAGTTGCTAATTCTTTAGCCTGAGAAATTCTATCATCCTTTTTGATTTTAAATGCTTTTAATAATCTTTCAAATTCTCCACTATGAGGAGTTAAGATAGAGGAACATTTTCTTGTTTTTAAAATATGAGGATTTTCAGATATAATATTTAGTGCATCAGCATCAAAAATAATAGGTTTTGCGAGTTGTGCAAGTTTTGTTAAAAAATCAACACTATCGCTTTCTTTCCCCATCCCAGGACCAACAACAATAGCATTTTGCTTATCAAGAGAAGATAAAGTTTCTGAAAACCTTTCAACTTTACGGACAATCAAAGCATCAATATTACTTTCTTTAGATATTGATTTTGGGACAAATAAAGACACTATCCCTGCCCCACTGCGTAAAGCAGCTTTTGCTGATAAAAAGGGAGCCCCTTGATATAATTCACTTCCTCCAATAACTGTAACACTGCCACGGTTATATTTATGTGATTTATTGGATATTCTAGTAATTTCATTGCACACATCGCAATCATATATAGCTGTCAAGTCGGATTTTACATCATCAATAAAATTCTGTGGAATGCCAATGTCTACATTTCTTAAAGTTCCACAATATTTTGAGCCTGCATCAGTAAAATATCCATATTTAGGGAGTCCCATAGAAATGGTTAAATCTGCGATTAGTGCAGAATCTATAGGAAATCCTGTATCTCCGTCTAATCCAGAAGGAATATCAAGAGCGATAACAGGGAGTTGTTTTTTATTAACAGTATCAACCCAAGTATTAATCGGAGGCTTCAATTTCCCTTTTATTCCTGTTCCTAAAAGCCCATCAATAATAATATCTCCTTTTAATAAGTCTATTTTATCACATACTTTATAAGGAATATTTTTTGATAAATTATTGGCATAATACTTAGCATTGTCTTTCAAGTTCTCAGTTGCACAAATCGCAAAAATTACTACAGGAATGTCAGTTTTTTCATAAAGATATTGTGCAATAACAAACGCATCGCCACCATTATTACCCTTTCCAGTAAGTAAAACAAATCTTTTTTTATGGTTTGAGTGATAAGATTTGATGAAGTCAAGAATATATTCAGCAGCCCCAATACCAGCACGAAACATTAATTTTTTAGCAGAAATATTTGCAATCTCAATAGTTTGTTTATCTAACTCTCGCATTTCATTAGTAGATATAATTTTCATATAGTCCTCATAATTATTTATAAAAAAAAGAAATATATATCCATTATTAGAAAATTACAAATATAAAACCTTGAATTTCAATAAAAGTATGTTATATTTGGTATTGAATTTGCGATATATGCAAAGTGAAAGGGCGGAGCTTGCAAAAATTATTGATGGGAAAGTAGAAGGAGCATTATGAAAATAGTAGCATTTATTCAACATGGGACTAATTCTTTAGGATTATTATTAGATTTAGTATCAGCATTTGAAGAACTTGGTCATGAAGTGTTAAGATTTAGTATTCAAGATTATATGTTGAAAGTTGCAAACTTCCCCGAAGCAGAGGAAGCACTACGAGAAGAACTTACTGTAGAAGTAGAAGATTTTATAATAAACAATAAAATAGAATTCGCAATGGGGATTTGGTCTTTGCCTATAGATCAATTTAAAATTGATGTATTAGATACAGGAGAAGTTGTTCCTCTTTTGGAAAAATTAAAAATTCCAACTTTATGCTATTGGTGGGAT
>JAOZMT010000041.1 GCA_029934175.1 Victivallales bacterium
GCATATTTTGTAACATCTTTGAAATCTGTTACAGGTTGATAAGTGCTACACGAAGTAATTGCTAAAACTATTGGTAAATACAAATATTTTCTCATTTTGCCACCTCTTTTTTATTTTTCACAAATTTAATATATACTAATGGAATAATATAAAGCGAAAGCAATGTTGATGTCAACAAGCCTCCAACAACCGTTATTCCACAACTTGAGCGTAATTCCGAACCTAAACCATTACCCAATGCCATTGGAAGCATTCCTATGATAGCAGCTAAACTTGTCATTACAATTGGTTGAAACTTTTCAATTGCTGATTCAAGCATTGCTTCTTTAGGATTTAATCCTTTATTTTTTCGCAAATGCATTACATTATCGATAACAAGTATTGCATTATTTACTACAATACCTATAAGCATAACAGCACCTAACAATCCCATCATAGACAAGGCTTGTCCAGTAAGATAAAGCCCAGTAAACAGCCCAACAACAGCAAGCGGCAAAGTTAATAAAATAATAAACGGTAACGACCAAGACTCTAAAATTCCAGCGATTAACAAATATGTTAAAATAGCTGCAATAATAATCGCTTGCATAAAATCTTGTTGAGCATCAGCCATTTTCTCAATTTTTCCAGTAAATTGCATAGAATAACCAGAAGGCAAGATTTCATTTATTTCTTTATCCAAAACATTTATACCATCACTTAAAGCAATTCGTTCTTTTTGATTCGCAAATAATTTAATAATGCGTTTCTTCTCAGACCGAGAAATTTGAATTGGAATAGAACTCTCTTTTAATTGAGCAACTGTTTCAATTGATAAGGGCTTCCCATTTTTTGACATAAAAATAAATTCTTTTATCTGCTTTTCTCCTTTTTTTTCTTTGAATTTTACTCGAATATCTAAAGAGCGATCGCCTATTTTATATGAACCAACTTCTGTTCCTTCAATATTTGTTCTTAACAACAAACCTAACATATCGGACGGTATTCCAATATCATTTAAAATAGCTTTTTTAGGCAAAATTTTTATTTCAGGTTTTTCAGCTCTTATTGATGAATCTATATCTGAAAATTTATCTGTTCGCAATGAATTTTCAATTGACTTTAATCCTAATCTATTTAATTCTTCTAAATTTTCGCCAGATATTTTAAGAGTAATATTTGACTCTGCCCCTCCAACCATACCTGGGACATTTACAGTTACAATACAATTAATATTATCAGACAAATGCTCTCTAAGCATTTCTTTAAGTTCATTCATTGTTTGAATTCTATCTTTCTTTTGTGTAGTTTTAACTGTAATTTCGGCTAAATGAACACCTTCTGAAACTTGTCCAATTACTCCTTGAACTTTTCCTATTACCATTGAAGTAGATAATACTTCTGAAAGTTTTCTAATACCTTTCTCAATTTCTAAAGTTCTTTTAGTTGAAGTTTGCAAATTGTAATTAGTTGGATATTCAACTTTAATAATAAATTCTCCACGGTCGTTATCAGGAAAAAAAGACATTCCAACTTTAGGAATAATAAAAGCACCTAAAGAAAATAAAGTAGCAAAAACAATAATGATAAATATTAAAGGAAATTTAGCGGTCCAAGTCAGAGTTATTTTATAAAATTTTTCAACTAAGTTATATAAAAAGTTCCAAGAGGTTGTGTATAATCGCATAATCCAATTATGCTTCATTTTATCTCTCAATAATAACCCAGCTAGCATTGGAGTTAATGTAAAACTAATGAATAGAGAAATTATTGTAATCCCTGTCATAGTAATTGCAAAAGGAACAAAATATTTACCTACAATTGTTGACATCATCGCTATTGGCAAAAACACAACAACATTTGTTAAGGCACTTGCTAATACAGGGATAAATACTTGATTAGTCCCAACAATAGCACCTTCTTTTGGCTTTAAACCACTATGAATTTTTATCATTATATTTTCAATAACGACAATTGAATTCGTAACCAAAACACCAACTGATGTTCCTAAAGCTAAAAGAGTTGAATTGTTAAATGTAAACCCAAAAAAGTTCATAACAGCAAAAACCATAATAATTGAAACAGGGATTGTGATAACAACTATTATTGTCGAACGAATTTCATGTAAGAAGAGAAATAAAATAATTCCAGTCAAGATAATTCCTAAAAAAATACTACTCCAAGCGTCATCTACACTAGCCTGAATAAATTCTCCATCATCAGCAAAATTAACAATTTTAATTCCACCAGGGACACTATTTGATAGTTGCAATTCTTTTACAGCATCTTTAACTCTATTCACCACTTTGACTGAATTTGCCTCTCCTTTTTTTATAATTTTAACATTGACCGCAGGTTGTCCATTATAGAAAGCTAAAGTCCGTTTTTTCTTTGATTGAAACTTAACATCTGCTATATCTTTTAAATATAATCGACCTTTACCAAGTGTCTTGATTTCTTTGTTTTTTATATCTTGAAAGTCTTTAAATTCAGAATCAAAAGATATACTTAACTCCTCGCCATAGCGACTAATATTTCCTGATGGAATTTTTTTATTATCTTCTGACAAACTGTTTATAATATCAAGAGAATTTAAACCATAAGCTGATAAATTTTCTCTATTAATGATAATCTGAACTTCAAGCGTTTCGCCTCCAGCAATTTGAACTTCTGCCACACCTTTTTGAACAGATAGCTGATCCGAAAATTTATTTTCTGCATAGTCATATATTTGATCTAACGGCATATCACCATACAGCAACATTGTTACAACTGGTTTTGAATTAATATCAAATTTTAATATTTTAGGCGACTCAACACCTTGAGGAAAGTCATCTAATACAAGATTAACTTGTTCCCTAACATCTGTTCCAGCAACATCGACATCAACACCTAATTGAAATTCAAGAATTGTTAAACACATATTTTCCATACAAGTAGAATCTATATGTTTTATGCCGTCAAGATTAGAAACAGCATCTTCAATTTTTTTTGCAACATCGACCTCAACTTCTTCTGGAGAAGCGCCTGGATAAATCGTAGTTATAGTTATGTATGGAACTTCAATATCAGGCATATTATTTAACCCAATTTTGTTGTATGAATTCAATCCTGCAAGTATTAGAACAATAATAAATGCGAACATTGCAATAGGTCGCTTAACTGAAAAATTAGTTAAAATCATTTTGTTTCTCCATTTGAAATATTTTCAACTGCAACTCCATTATTTAAAAATGCTTGTCCTTTTATAACAACAGGAAGAGCTTTATTAAAATCTATTAATTCAGTGTATTCGCCACTTCTCAAGCCTGGCGAAACCTCTACTTCTTTTGCCTTTCCTTTATCTTCAGAAAAAACAATATGTTTATTATTAGTTCTAAGAATAACGCTATTTGTAGGCACTCCATACTCTTCTTTCTCATTAAATATCAAACTAACATTACATATCATTCCAGTTGCGAGTTGTGCAGATTTTTTTAGTGATATTTTTACTTCAAAAGTTCGAGTTAGTGGGTCAATTGTTGGTGAACGATAAGTTACTACGGCATTACATAAACTATTATTATTTAAATTAAATATTTCACTTTTTGTTTGATTAACAATTATCATTGAATAATATTCTGAGGCAATTAACAATGAAACTTCAAGTTCATTAGGATTTTCTATGTATAAAACAGATTCACCCAATTTTGCATACTCTCCGTATTCCTTATTTTTTTTAACAACAACACCATCAAATGGAGCTTTTACAATAGAATCCTCTAGTTCTTTTAAAGCAATTTTATAAAGACTTTCAGACTGTTCAACTAAAACTTGTGAATGCTTTAAATTTGCTTTATTTAATTCTATTTCAGCCTGAACTTGTTTGTAAAATAATTCAGTTTTCTCATACGAATCCTTGGACATAATATTACTTTCAATTAATTTTTTAGCACGAGTCAAATCTATTGTAACCTTGTCCAATTTCACTTTTGTGATAGCCATTGAAACAACTGCACGCCTTAAAACGCTTTTCGTTACAGACAAATTTTGTTTTGCAATCTCAACTTTATTTTCTAAATTAACTTTATCACTTTGAAAAAGAGTTGCACACTTCGCAATAACATCACCTTCTTTAAATAACAATTTATCTATAGTCCCATCTACTCTAGCACAAACATTTGCATATTGAACCGCTTCTATATTTCCTTGAAATTTAATCTCATTTTTAAATTTCATTTTGACAGGTAACATTGTTTCAACTTTTATTTTTCTTTCTTTAACAGTTTCAACCTTTTCTTTTTCGCAAGATATAAGACATATACTTGTTAAAACTACCGCAACTATTTTGATATAAATTTTCATTTTATAACTCCTTTTTTATTTTTTCTGCAATAAGTCTTAAGTCATCATCATTTGTTTCAATTTTTCCGCCAAAACCTGTTAAAATTGCTCGTATTAATTTCAAACAAATTTCCTCTTCATCTTCATTACTTAAAGTTGTTTTAACATCTATAGCTGGCATATTAAAAATATGTCGAAGACCTATACAGGAACTCCATAATGATATTTCAATTTGTTCTTTTGTATGTTGATTATATTCATTATTTGGAAATAATTCTTTAGAGTTTAAGCATTCAGATATTATAGCGAAAGAGTCTTTCATTAAATTTTCTTGAATACTTTTGATTAACTCTGTAGATTTATGTGATGCTCGTTGCCATACAGATGGAATATTTGATATTGTTTCAACTTCCGATAATTCACCTAAATCAAAGTTAATATAATAATCACCTATTATCATTGCGATTAATTGTTCTAAAGGTTTATCAAATGTTATTTTAACTTTTTTCATCATATCTACTCTTTTTAAAAGAAGACTATTTGATATGCCAATTAACAAATCTTCCTTGCTTGAAAAATGAGAATAAAGAGTGCCCATAGATACATCTGCACACTTCGCAACATCGGACATTCGTAAATTAAAAAATCCTTCTTCTACAATTAAATCACAGACTTTTGATATTATCATCTCTTCTCGAACTCTTAACTTTTCTTGTTTGTTTTTCATTTAAAACACTCCTTTTTTTTGTTAATAATAGGTATTATACACTATAAAAAGGTAAAAGTCAAATGAAAATCGAATAATATTCGATTTTTATTCTATTTTTTAGGCGAGATAGCAGGACTTTCAAGATGGACGGGATTATTCTGAAAATTTGATATTAAAAAACATATTTATTGCGCAGAATAATTTAACGCAAAATAATTCTTTTTTAATTTTTAAATTAATACAAATTCTCTAATTTTATTTTTACCTCATCTTTATCAATGAAAATAAAAATTACGACTCATTTTAAGAATCTTCTTAATTATTCTGCGTAAATTTTCAGAGAATTTGATTGGATAAATAGGAAGCGAACAGTATTTATGGAATTTTTCAACTGAGTAATAACACTCTTTCTTGTTAAGTCATTAATTATGTCAATTAAAATTTTTTTAAACTTGTAATAATTGAAGAGTAGTATATATTATTAATTCGTCCTAATTGATGAAGTCACTCAGACTTTTGAATTAATTATTAATAAAATTCTACCAAAAAGGTAGCAATGTAAAAACTAGGAAAAATAAAAATGAGTAAAATTCACGCAGAACATGTGTTCACATCGGAGTCAGTGTCAGAAGGACATCCTGATAAAGTTTGTGATCAAGTATCAGATGCCATCTTAGACGCTTGTCTAAAAGATGACCCACAAAGTAGAGTAGCATGCGAAACTCTTACAACAACAGACCTTATCGTAGTTTCAGGAGAAATTACAACAAATTCTAAAGTAGATTTTGAAGGTATTGCACGCAAAGTAGTAACAGATATTGGATATGTAGATCCAGATATTGGTTTTTCAGCAGAAAATTGTAAAGTTATGATTTGTATTCATAAGCAGTCAGCAGATATCGCTCAAGGAGTTGACGAAGGTGCTGGATTACATAAAGAACAAGGGGCAGGGGATCAAGGAATGATGTTTGGTTATGCAAGTAACGAAACTGAAGAATTAATGCCAGCTCCAATTTTATATTCTCATAAAATTCTTCAAGAGCTTGCAAAAGTTCGTAAAGAAGATAGAGATACTTACGGGTATTTAGAACCAGATTCAAAAAGTCAAGTTTCTATTCGTTATATTGGCGGAAAACCTGTTAAAGTTGAAACAATCGTTGTTTCTCATCAACATAAAGCAGAAATGAAATTAGAAAACTTAGAGAAATTAGTTAAAGATATTTCTGAAAAAGTTATACCTGCAAGTTTAATGAATGACGATGTTGTTTATCATGTTAATCCTACTGGACAATTTATTGTAGGTGGACCACATGGAGATACTGGATTAACTGGTCGTAAGATTATTGTTGATACTTATGGAGGAGTTGGTTCACATGGTGGAGGAGCTTTTTCTGGAAAAGACCCATCAAAAGTTGACCGTTCTGCTGCATATATGGCTAGATATATTGCTAAAAATATTGTTGCTGCACAACTCGCAGAAAAATGTGAAGTTCAGTTAGCTTATGCTATTGGTGTTCCTGAACCGTTAAGTATTAATGTTGATACTTATGGAACTGGAAAACTTGATAATGATGCTGACCTAGAAGCGGTTATTAGAAAAGTGTTTGATACAACTCCTTATGGGATTGTTACAACACTAGATTTGAAAAATCCTGCTAAGAATGGTTGGAGTTATCAAGATACAGCTGCTTATGGACATTTTGGTCGTAACGCTTTCCCTTGGGAAAAGACTGATAAAGTTGAAGCGTTAAAAGCTGAATTAGCTTAAATATAAATATGAAAAACATAAAAATATTAGGACTTGGTTCGCCTATCTTAGATTTGTTAGTTAATATTGATGATTCATTTATTGACTCAATTGATGGAGATAAAGGTGGAATGGCGTTAGTGTCATCTGATGAAATAAGTTCGTTAGTTAAAAAGAGTGGACAAGAGCCACAAATAGTCCCTGGCGGTTCTGCTGCAAATACTATTTTTGGATTAAGTGAATTAGGTGCACAAACCGCAATTTTAGGTTGTGTTGGTAATGATGAAAACGGTAAGTTTTATACAGATGCTTATAAAGAAATAGGTGGAGACGCTGATTTATTTAAAGTAACAAAATCTGATGCAAGCACTGCACAGTGTTTAAGTTTAATTACTCCTGATTCAGAACGCACAATGAGAACTGATTTAGGGGCTGCAACTGATATGGGTGTTGATGATATAACAGCAGAGTCTTTAAAAGGAATATCACATATTCACATTGAAGGATATGCATTATTTGCTCCAGGGCTTGTTCCTCATATATTAGAACTTGCGAAGTGTGCAAATATTACTACAAGTCTTGATTTAGCTTCTTTTGAAGTTGTTAATGCTATGAAAGATAGTTTGAAAACATTGCTGAACGATGTAACAATTGTTTTTGCAAATGAAGACGAAGCAAATGCTTTTTGTGGAGATGATAAATCTGTTGAAGAGCAAGCTGGAATTTTATCAGAATATTGTTCGACAGTTGTTATTAAACTCGGTAAAAAAGGTTCATTTATAAAGAATGGCGATGAAGAAGTTGCGATTTGTGCAAATACTGTTCAAGCAGTTGATACAACTGGGGCAGGGGACTTATGGCAGGCTGGATTCTTATTTGGGTTCTTAAATGGTAAATCTATTCAAGAAGCTGGTGATTTTGGATCTATTTTAGGTGCGGCTGTTGTCGAGATTATCGGAGCTAAAATATCTGATACTAAGTGGAAAGAAATAAAACAAACTGTAAAAATATAAAAAAGGAAATATAAAATGGAAGATTATAAAGTAGCTGACATGGCGTTAGCAGAATTTGGAAGAAAAGAGTTGGATATAGCTGAACATGAAATGCCAGGTTTAATGGCGACTAGAAAAAAATATGGAAAAGCACAACCTCTAGCTGGTAAAAAAATTATGGGTAGTTTACACATGACTATTCAAACTGCGGTTTTAATTGAAACTTTAGTTGAACTTGGTGCTGATGTTAGATGGTGTTCGTGTAATATCTTCTCAACACAAGACCATGCTGCTGCAGCAATCGCAAAAACTGGAGTTCCTGTTTTCGCATGGAAAGGTGAAACTTTAGAAGAATATTGGGATTGCACAATGAAAGCATTAACTTGGCCTGATGGTTCTGGTCCTGATCAAATTGTTGATGATGGAGGAGATGCTACTCTTTTAATTCATAGAGGGCGTGATGCTGAAAAAGATGCATCAATTCTTGATGAACCAACAGATAATGCTGAATTAAAAGTTATCAATGCAGTTTTAAAACAACAACTTACTGTTAATAATAAACATTGGCACGCTGTTGCTGATGCGATGATTGGTGTTAGTGAAGAAACAACTACTGGTGTTCATCGTTTAATTCAAATGGAAGAAAAAGGTGAACTTTTATTCCAAGCTATTAATGTTAATGACTCTGTTACAAAATCTAAATTTGATAATGTTTATGGATGTCGTCATTCTTTAGTTGATGGTATCAAACGAGCATTAGATGTTTTAATTAGTGGAAAAACTGCTATGGTTTGTGGGTTTGGTGATGTAGGAAAAGGTTCTGCTGAGTCTTTACGAAATGAAAGAGCTCAAATTATGGTTAGTGAAATTGACCCTATTTGTGCATTACAAGCGTGTATGACTGGATATAAAGTTTGTCCAATTGAAGATGCTCTACCTTATGCTGATATCTATGTTACTACAACTGGAAATAAAGATATTATCACAGCTGAACACATGTCAAAAATGAAAGATCAAGCAATTGTTTGTAATATCGGACATTTTGATAATGAAATTCAAGTGGCTCAATTAGAAGCTATCCCTGGAATTGTTAAAACTGAAATAAAAGGAGCAGAATGCCCTGTTTCTCGTTATACATTCCCTGATGGACACAGTATATATCTTCTTGCTGAAGGAAGATTAATCAACCTTGGTTGTGCTACTGGACATCCTAGTTTTGTTATGAGTAATAGTTTTACAAATCAAACAATAGCTCAAATTGATATTGCAAATAATCCTAAAAGAGAAGTTGGAGTTTACAGACTTGACAAAAAACTTGATGAAGAAGTTGCAATGTTGCATTTAGAAAAATTAGGTGCAAAATTAAGTGTCCTATCACAAGAGCAAGCTGATTATATTAGTGTGCCAGTTGATGGTCCATATAAACCAGAACATTATAGATATTAATCTATTTCAAAAGGGGAATTTCTATTCCCCTTTTTTTTATAATGTTTCCTTTCACAATAAATGAAATTCAAAACTTACAAGCAGATAGCCTTTACGATTTATCATTTTTAGATTCTCAAGGTATATTGTTAAGACCAAATGAAGACATTAATTCTTTCAAGCAAAGAATTATCAAATTAAAAAATGCAATTGATGAAGTAGATGAAAGACTTGATGATGGTAAAAAATATGAAGTTTTTGATAATGTTGCTGTATCAAAAGACCAAAGAATATCACTTGAAATTTTATCAGATGCATCAAATATAACCGAATCAAAATATAAATTCTCAATAAATTGGGTTCCAGGTTTTTTTCTAACAGAAAAACTAGGATTTTTATGGGGTGGCTGTGCTGCTTTTGATCCTGACAATGGATTATCTATATTCCTTATTCGTTCAAATTTTGCAAAGAAAAAAAAATGGTTAATATATTCTCGAGAAGAATTATTATCTCACGAATTATGTCATGTAGCAAGAATGCCATTAGATGATGTTGCTTATGAAGAGCATTTTGCATATAACATATCATTTAGCACATTTCGCAAATATATAGGTAATTGTTTTCAAAACGGTTATGATTCTATTCTTTTTATAATTCCGATATTTTTAATGATGTTTGCACAAATCGCACAAATCTTTTTTTATAGAGAATTGCCACTTTGGATATTTTCAATATTTGCAATTATATATCCATTATTTTTATTTATCCGAAATTTTTATTATAGAAAAATTTACTTTAAAGCATTGAAAAATCTTAACTTGATATATCCCAAATCCAGTGAAGCGATACTATTTCGTTTAGTAAAAGATGAAATCAAAGCATTATCTATATTAAAATCAAAAGAAGAAGTCAAAGAGTGGCTTAAAATTAATTCAAAAAAAGATTTAAGGTGGAAGATAATAACTGGGAACGCTGAGCTCCTGCTCGGCAATAACTGCACAGTTCGCAAATAATTGTTTGTCCACAAAAAGGCGTTGTTTTTAATGCCGTCCACTATTTATAAATATTTTTTAACCACTAATAGACACTAACTGAACACTAATAAAAATAATCTAAACTCGTTGACTTTACGAAATAAAATTTATAAAGTCTTTTTATTATATAAATATCAGAGCTCAAGTAATCGAAAAATAAATCGCAAGTAAACGCTCTCATAATAAAC
>JAOZMT010000417.1 GCA_029934175.1 Victivallales bacterium
TTCTTTCCATTAATCCAAAATCCAATAATCCATAAGTTGCAAGTTTAAGGTCATTTAAAAATCCACTAATTTCTATTTTCCTTGCTTACGGCTCGTGTGCTTAGAATCTGTGGTTCAGTTAATTATTTACATCTTTAATTCTTTTTAATTATTAAGGTTGTAATTAGAAAAAATATAAATAAAATCAGTCCTACAAATCCTGCTATCCTGTTAAAAATATATTTTAAGCAGGTCAAATTATTTAATTTTCAAAATTAAGAGGACAACTGTTTTTAAAGAGGATACAAATATATGTGAAAAGCCAATTTTATAAATAACAGCAACAATAATGTTTTATATTTTCTTATTAGTGTTTTGTTAGTGTTTATTAGTGGTGAATATTTTAATTAATGACAAACCCGTTTTATTACATAAAAGAGATTTTTATTGGAGATATCTATGTAATACACAACCTTAAAATTTCCTAAAAAATATCATATTTTTTCAATAAAAACTAGAAGTTTTTAAATTATGATGTATTGTATATGTTTGTTGTTTAATTTTATAAATTTAAGGAGTCTAAATGAAAGTATTTGTGATAGTATTTATTGTGGGTGTAGTAGTATTAATAGCTTTAGGTGGGATTGGAGTTTTTGGGTTTATTTCCTACAAAGATGCTCAAACTGAATTAGCTGAAACAATTGATAATTTACCTATTTTTGATAAAGCAGAAGCTGAGAAAAAAATCGCAAAAGATTTAGATCTTAAATATCCTATAGAAAAACCAACTGAATCTCTTGCTGATATTGATTTAAAAGTTCAAAGAAAATTGCAAGAAAGAATGAAATCATTATCTAAAGAATATTCAGAAAATCTAATGAAAGCTGCAAATAAAATTAAGTCTTTTCCTATAGGCAAAGAAGTCAAAATACAGTTAATTGACTATACAGTGGTAAAAGGGAAATATTTTGGAACTACTACAACTCCAAATGGCGTTGCTGTAAAAATTGGTTCAAAGAATTATATGAAAAGAAAAATCATGAAAGAATTTAAAATCCTTTTTGAAAAAGAAAAATGTAATGAATTAAATCAAAAAGCTGTATCTTTTGTTAAACAAGAATTTGATAAAAAGAAAGATAGTTTAAAATTACTAATAGAAAAATTATACTACTCGCAAGCAGGATATGCATATTCAGATGGACAATGGTATGATGGAAGTTCTGTTATTGAAGAAGCTGTGAAAGAAGAACAAATAAAATTTGAACAAAACAGAGAAAATAAGATTGATGAATTAATAAAGAATGCAAAACTTTTTAATTATTTTTCTGTAGAGTATGATGAAAATATTAAACAAAATTCAAATACTGAAGATTTAACAACAAAGCTATTAGATTTTATCCCAAAAAATATCAAAACTCAGGATGACTCGAAATGATATTAGATGTAGAAGATTTATCTATAGGCTTCAATATAAATGGAAACCTTACTCCAGTAACAACTGATATATCTTTTTCTATTGATAAAGGCGAAATTTTAGCTCTAGTAGGCGAAAGTGGATGTGGAAAAAGTGTTACTTGTATGGCATTGGCTAAACTTTTACCTGAATCGCAAGTTACTTATATAAATGGAAGTGTTAAATTTTATGATAATGATAATGTTATTGATATTTTTAATTTGTCAAAAAAGGATTTAAGAAAGGTAAGAGGTGGCAAAATTGCATATATCTTTCAAGAACCATCAGTTTCCATGAATCCAGTTTTTACAATTGGAAATCAAATAGCAGAAGCAGTTGCACTACATCAACCTAATGTAATAAATATTGAAGAAGAAGTGGTTAGCCTATTAACACAAGTTGGAATTCCTGAACCTAGAGGACGAATTAATAACTATCCACATGAAATGAGTGGTGGAATGTTACAAAGAGTTATGATTGCAATGGCTCTTGCTAGTAAACCTGATTTATTAGTTGCTGATGAACCAACAACAGCCTTAGATGTTACTATTCAAGCACAAGTTTTAGAACTATTATGCGATATAAGAGAACAAAACAATATGTCAATTTTACTTATAACACATAATTTAGGAATTGTCTCAGAAGTTGCAGATCGTGTTGTTGTGATGTATGCGGGCAATACTGTTGAGTCTGCTCCTGTAGAAAATGTCATACATTCTCCATTACATCCATATACAAAAGCTCTTATTGATGCTATTCCTAAACTTAACAATAAGATTGATGTTTTAACTACAATTCAAGGACAAGTACCATCTCCAGAGAATTATCCTAAAGGGTGTAGATTTTGCGAAAGGTGCAAACTTTATTTAGAATTATCTGATACGAAGCAGAATTTATGTAAAACAATGGTTCCAGAGTGGAAATCTCATACAGATGAACACTTTGTTAGATGTTATGGAATATAATAAAGAAATATCAAATAATCAAAATAATCAAACTTATAAAATTAATTGTACAAAGTGTCTTTTTTTTTCAATTACTTGGGATAAAACAGCACCACGAGCGTGTTCAATATTTAATTTTAAAGGATATGATTATCCATCAAAGACAGTTCTTGAAGTCACAGGAAAGAACTGTATATCATTTAAACCTAAAAAGTTCTAAAAAAGTTCTACTTTAATTGCGATTAATGCAAGATTATGAGACAAAGTCTTAAACGGAGCGCCACCGTCTCGGTGGCAGGATGTCAATATACTGGGAAAGATACTTTTTTAGGGTTTTAAAGCTAAACTCTAAGCACACGAGGCACGGATTTTATTATGAGACCATTTTAGGATTGTTGGA
>JAOZMT010000418.1 GCA_029934175.1 Victivallales bacterium
AATCCTAAAATGGTCTCATAATAAAATCCGTGCCTCGTGTGCTTAGAGGATACAAAAATACGATGTTTTCATCAGGTCTTCTCTTGCCGTCATTATATTTATTTTATTCTCATAAAAACAAACTCTATTTTTTAAATTATGATTCTTTTTAACTGATTATGCCTTTTTTCTAATTGTAATTACACTTTTTAGGTGTATATTATATAGTTATTAAGAAAAGTATCTTTAAAATAGAAAGTAACAATAAAAAAGGAAGTAATATGATATTTAAAAAAATTGGAAAGGTTGCTGATTTATGTATTGTTTGTCGTGGAGTTCGACCTTTTAGATTGAAAAAAGTAACACATAAATCAAAATTATTGGGCTATGAAAAAGAGTGCTTAGATTGTCGCATAAAATCTAAAACAGATAGAAGCAAATATGCAAATATTTGTAGAAAGCATAATGTAACAGTCGAATTTTTAATATCCGACACCTTTCCACACCTTAGGGAGCATTATAGGGAAGAACTTAGAAAAGATAAGTTTGTTGATGAAGATAATTTACCCATGTTAACAGATGAAGAACGCTTAGAAATGATTCGTGAGCCATTTGATATTTTTATACCTTTTATTGAGAAACGACATCCTGCTGAAATTTATTTTGATAGACGCACAATAAAAAGTTGTTTATTTACATTTATAATTCCTCTTTTATTGATATTTTCACCTAAACCAAATATCCCTACAGAAATAGTAAATTATTTCTATTATTTTGCCATTGCATTTTTAATTATTAGTTCGATTGTTAGTTTCTATTATCTTAAAAATGCAAATAAATTTTATTTGAAAAATTTTATATTCCCTAGAATAGGAAAAAGTGTAGCTCCTTTAAAACCAACGACAGATGAACTTGAACATATTTTAAATTCTTTAAAAAATAGTGGAGCTAGTGTTGCAAAATATATAAAAATAAAAGATATTATGTTTTATGTTGATATGTATATAAAAAATGCAGAATGGTAAAATTATGAATTGCTCTAAATTAGAAAATATATTATCAAAAATAAAACTTGTCGATAAGAAAGTTGCAATGAAAGCTAGAAAGAAGTTAGATTTATTAGCAATTCCAAATAGAAGTTTAGGGGTCCTCGAAGAGTGTGCCGAAAAATATGTAACAGCGTGTGATAATATTGATGCAAAAATACATAAACCTACAATATTAACATTTGCAGGAGATCATGGAGTTGCCGAAGAAGGAGTTAGTGCATTTCCACAAAGTGTAACTCAGGAAATGGTTAAAAATTTTGTAACTGGTGGTGCTTCTATTAGCGTTCTTGCGAATTATGCAAATGCTGAATTAAAAGTTATTGATGTTGGTGTTGCTGGAGATTGCCCTTATGAAGATGTGATTAATAAAAAAGTGGCTTATGGAACAAATAATATAGCATTAGGACCTGCAATGACAATTGAACAGACTGAAGCTGCGATTTGTGCAGGTATTGATGTTGCTGAAACTGCGATTTGTGCAGGGTCAACTCTCTTAGGAACTGGCGATATGGGAATTGCTAATACGACTCCTTCTGCTGCGATTTATGCAGCTTTTACAAACCTAAAACCACAAGAGATTGCAGGGCGTGGAACTGGGATTGATGATATTGTTTATAAGAAAAAAATTGAAATTATAGAAAAAGCTTTAGAAGTTAATAAAAATTTATTAACTTCACCATTATCAATTTTATCTGCTGTAGGAGGCTATGAAATAGCTGGTATTTGTGGAGCAATTCTTGCGGCTTGTGCAAATAAAACACCTATAGTAATTGATGGTTTTATATCTAGTGCGGCTGCGATTTGTGCAATTAACTTTGATAAAAATGTTTTAGATTATTGTTTTTTTAGTCATTTATCAGCAGAAGCTGGACATAAAAAAATATTATCAGAACTTGGAGTCCGCCCATTATTAGATTTAAATTTAAGGCTAGGAGAAGGGACTGGAGCTGCTTTAGCATTTAATATCATTGGAGCTGGAGTAGAAATTTTCAATAAAGTTGCATCTTTTGAAGATGCAGGCGTTTCAACATCAGGAAGTGAATTATATGAATAAAAATGAAAGAATAGAGTGTTTTAATAACATTGATTTATATCCTGTAATCTCATCTGAATGGACAAACGGCAGAGACTGTATTGATGTTTTAAAGGCAATTGCAGATGGTGGAGCAAAAATAGTTCAACTGCGTGAAAAAAATATAACTAAGCAAAATTTATATTATTTAGCAGAAAAATATCGAGAAGTTACATCAAAATATAAAATGCTTTTAATTATTAATGATCACATTGATGTAGCATTAAGTGTAGATGCCGATGGTGTTCATTTAGGGCAAGATGATTTGCCATTAACTGTGGCTCAAAAAATATCTAAAGATTTGATTTTAGGAATTTCGACACATAATGAATATGAAATAAAAGAGGGAAATAGATTAAATTGTGATTATATGAATATTGGTCCGATATTTACAACTCAAACAAAAACATTATCAATGAAAGCAATTGGTCTTTCTGATTTAAAAAGGCTTGCACAAATAGCAGAAAAACCATTTACTGTTATGGGAGGAATCAAGGCGAATCATATTCCTCAATTAATAGAGCATAATGCATCTAAGATTGCAATGGTAACTGAAATAACTCAAGCAGAAAATATAACTGAACGAGTAAAACAATTACGAGAATTATTTATTTAAAAAGTATATATTCAGTAAACCCCATTTTACCACAAAGTAGACGAAGTTTTTCGCAA
>JAOZMT010000042.1:0-8274 GCA_029934175.1 Victivallales bacterium
CTAAAAATATAAATCTCGTTCGCCAGCTTTGATTTTATTCATTCTATCAATTAAATTTTCCTTGCCTTTGGACTCTGGCATATTTTCTAATTCTCTTGCGATTTGTGCTAAACCACTTTTCAATGTTGCACTACTCGCATATCCGTCTTCAAGATATTCTAAAAATGTCAAAACAGCATTTGGAGTGCAATATCTTTTAACAAACCCTGGCACTGCAAATTCCATAAAATGCTCTCCTGTTCTGCCTAATCGATAACATCCTGTGCAAAATGAAGGTATAAAGTTTGCTTCGCACAGTTCGCGAATTGTATCATCTAAACTTCTTTGGTCTCCCAATACAAATTGACTTTTTTTATGACTTTCACTATTTTTATCAGAATAAGATCCTATCCCAATACTTGAACCTGCATCAATTTGAGAAACTCCAAATTTAATTATTTCATTTCTTAGCTCAACTTTTTCACGACAAGTTAATATTAATCCAGTATATGGGACTGCTAAACGAAGTATAGCAACAAGTTTTTTAAAGTCCGCATCACTTACTTGATTTGGTGGTAAGTCACAAAGTTTAGTTCCAATTGCTGGTTCTATTCTAGGGAATGAAATTGTATGAGGACCAACATTATATTTCTCTTCTAAGTGCATTGTATGATACAATAATGACATCGTTTCAAATCTCCAATCATGTAGTCCCATTAATGCTCCAATTCCAACATCATCAATTCCTGCTTCCATCGCTCTGTCTAATCCGTGTAATCTCCATAAATAATCGCTTTTAGGTCCACGAGGATGCATTTTCTTATATGTTTCTTGATGGTATGTTTCCTGAAAAATTTGATATGTCCCAATATCGGCAGCTTTCACAGTTTTATATCCTTCTATATCAAGAGGCGCTGCATTAATATTAATTCTTCGTATTTCACCATTATCTACTTTTTGTGCATAAACCGCACGAACTGTTTCCGCAATAAATTCTGGATTATATTTAGGATGTTCCCCATAAACCATGATTAATCTTTTATGCCCTTTTTGAACTAATGATGATACTTCATTTTTTAACTCTTCCATTTCTAGAGTGTTACGCAGAACATCTTGATTTGAACTACGAAAACCACAATATTGACAATCATTTATGCAATCATTTCCCACATATAAAGGGGCAAATAAAACAATTCGATTGCCATAAATCTTTTCCTTTAGCGTTCTTGCTCCCTCATAAATTTCTTCGATTAAATCTTTATCTTGAGTGTTAATTAAAACAGCCATCTCATCAGGGTTTAAGCGATTTTTATCTAATGATTTCTGGATAATATCTTGAACCTCTTTTTTATCAGAATTAACTTTATTCTTTAAAAGGTTATTTATTTCATTTTCTGGAATGAAACTTTTCAAATTCTTTGTATCAATTTTCATTGAAACTCCTATATTAATTAAAACTTTCTATCTTATTTAGAATAATATAGTTCTTTTTGCATATTTCGCAAATTTTTTAGTAAATATTTATTTTATTTCTTGCATTTTGATTATTAATTGTTATATTTTAATTTAATCTAATTAAATTGGAGGGCAAAATGGTTATTCCTATTTCAAGTAAACTAGCAAGTGTGAATCTTTTCTCGAAGAACCAACCTTCATCAAAAATATCATTCACCACTGGAGTAAACTCCAAAGTAAATGATATTTCTTCATCGCAATTCATACCTATTAATATCCAAGTATCAAATAAAAGCAGGAATTCCAAGCAACTTACTTCAAGTGCAAATGCACAAATCGCAAAAGCTGAAGATATTAATACTGAAATATCAAAGTCACTGACTGATATTTATGCTATTTTAGAAAATCTTGTGGAATTATCAGAAAAAGCATCAGATTCTTCTTATACTGATGCAGATAGAACAGAGTTTAATACCCAAGCTAATGAATATTTAGATACTATTGAAAATTATTATAATTCCGCGGAACTTTATGATATAAAAATATTGCAAGGTGGCGGGCAAGTAATATCTTCTGGCTCAAATGGCGAAGAATATTTTATGCAGTATGGGAATGTCGATAAAACTTATTTAAACATAAATTCTATAGATTTAACAACTAATGCAAGTTCTAGTTTAACAAGTTTGTCTTCGGCTTTAGAAAAAATTAGTGGCGATATTCAAAACATAGATAGTGAAGGCAAAAATTTATCTTCCTTGAGGAAAACCAATAATAATTCATTAAGTATATTGAACAAAGAAATCAATAGCGAACTTTCACGAGAAGCAGCATTGGAAGCATTTGATATGGCAAAGGCTTCTATCTTGGTTGATGTGGAAAAATTAACAGAATTACAAGGCAGTAAATTATCTGTATCCGTTGTTACAAATATGCTAGAGAGTTTGAAAACTCTTAGCCAAGCTGTTGAAGAAATAACTACAGATACAACTACTCAAAATCTAGAGAATGACAAAGAATCAAGCTCCTGAAAATACTAGGCTATATGATGAAATTCTAGCGCCTAAACGGAAAGACTTTGCGACATTTGTAGATATTTCAACTGGTCCAGTATTAGCTATTGCTGCACATTTTTTTATTATTGGCTTATTTGGTCCTTCTATTTTTTGTGAAACGAAGAAAAAAGATAAGGCAGATATTGAAGTTTATATTCAAAATGTTGAAATTCAAGAATTTGAAGAACCACAAGAAATTCCACAAAGCGAAACTTCTGAAAATAATAATGATAGCGATCTTGAAGAATCCATAGAAGAGGTTGAAGCCGAAGATATATCAACTGATGATTTAGAAGTTGTTTATGTTGAAGATATAGAAACAACTGACATTCAGCCATTAAACAAGTCAAATGATACCATTTGCACTTTACCTACAGACATAGAATTGCGTGCAAATTCAAATTTTCGTTCAAAAATGATAAAAAAATATAATTCTGGCGGAGGAGCAAGTTCTAAAAAAATTGAAGCAAGAACAAAACTTGCACTTAATTGGCTTGCAAATAATCAAAATAAAGATGGTTCATGGGGAACAGGAAATACACGATATGAAAGCAAAATTGCACTCTCTTCTTTGGCGACTTTAACTTTTTTAGCTCATGGGGAAACTCCAACTTCTGAACACTTTGGCAAAGTTGTTTTAAATGCAACTAAATATTTAACAAATGCTGTAAATAAACGCAAAAAATCAGAAAATATAAATCCTCAACATAATTGGATTGTTGAAGGTGGCGGACGAGGTTATGGCAATGCAATGCTAGCTTATGCTTTATCAGAAGCGTATGCTGTAACAAAACTCCCTATGGTTAAGCAAGCAATGAATAAACAAATTGACTGTATCATAAAGGCTCAAAATGAAGAGGGCAGTTGGAATTATAACTATGTTAAAAAGACAAAATACCTCGAAATACCAGGCTCGAAAACTAAGAAAAAAGTATCAGATCCAAAGGGTGATATTATAGCAAGAAGTGATTTATCGTTAGCAGGTTGGCATTATCAAGCATTGAAAGCCGCTTATACTGCGGGATGTGCAAATTCCAAATTACCTAAAGCCATTGAAAAATCAATATTTGCTTTAAAAAAATATGCTTACATTGAAAATGGCGAATGGGGCTATTCCAACGCTACAACAAGCGGCGAACAAGTTAAAGAATTCAATCCAGGAAATTCTTTTTCAATGTCAAGTGTTGGAATTCTTTGTCTTCAATTATTTGGAGAAACAGATTGTGATGAGGTGAAAAAAGGAATGAAATTTTTAACCTCCAATAAGAATTGGTTAGAGTGTAATTGGAAAAAAGCAGGAGCGGTTCTTACAGGAGAAGAAAAAGATTATATAAATGAAGAGACTGCGGTTTGGGCATTATATGCATGGTATTATTATACGCAAGCATTATTTCAAGGAGAAAAAGGGCGTGGGCAAAATTGGAGAAAATGGAATTCATCATTTTCAAAAGAATTAATGGCAGAGCAGAATCCTGAGGGATATTGGGTTGCGCCAGCTCATAAATATTCAGTAGCTGGAATTGGCACTCTTGGAGAACAGTCTTATGTTTTTTATTCTAATAAAGCAAAAACATCTATATCAAGAGGCGGATTCGCTTCAAAAAAATCCAGAAAACCTACAAATGAGGCAAGTAAAGATTTGAAAATATATAGCACCACATTATGCACTCTTATGCTAACAGTTTATTATCGATATTTACCATCAAGCAAATTAGAAAGTTATTTACCACATGCAATTCCTATAAAAAAAGAACCTTATGATGATTTAGGATTATTTTTTTAATATACTGCAATTTGTTGTCGAATATTTGTATTTGCTTGCCTTTGCGTTCGGAGAACTCAGGGGAACTTCACAAATATATTATATTAAAAATTTATAACTCTTTTATTTATGTTTTTCACACTAAATATTTAATAAAATTCCTGCAACTAAAAATCCAATAATAATAAATAAACAACCTGTAGACTTCTTTTCAAAACCTAAATTTAATAACATTTTATCTAATTCTATATTAGGTCTTGAAACCTTTTTGAGAATTTCGATTCTGTCATTTCCTTTTATTAATTTGATAGAAGTTTGTTTTTTAGATTTTACAAACTTTACTATAGAATCACCTACTCCTTTTGAAAATAGTTTTAATGTAGTTGCACAAGCATCTTCGCCTCTAATTGCTTTATCAAAAACAAAGTCTGAAAAAACTATAACATATTCATTCACTATGCGATACGATTCTCTATCAATTTTTTCTCCTAATGCACTAAAAAGTTTTTCATCATCAATTACAGGAAGTATAATCTCTGATAAAACATCTTTTGATATTAATAATTTATTATTTTTATCAGCTTTGAAATATAAATCTTTGAAAATAGGAGATTTAGCGACAGCGAATAGTATTTTGAATTTAAGGTCTTGATAAAGGTGCTTGTATGCAGGAAAATTTTCATCAATAGATTTTTCTAATGCTTTTGTTATACTTAAAATCATATCATTTGCGTCTTGTGCAGTTGATGGTAGCCCTTTAATTCCAAAACTTTCCAATAAGGTTTGTTGTTTTTCATTTGGAGTTTCTAAATTCGCACCATCTGCTCGTTCTATTGGTTTTGGATATAAAACTTCACATTCTTCACACTTAAGTAAATTATTTTTAGCATTTTCAATACAATTAGGAGCATTGCATTCAGGACATTTAGGATAATTAATCTCATCTTCCAATATGTGATCCATTTCAGAAGCCAAAGAATCTTCTTTAGGTTTTTCAGGCGGACTTGAAATATCTTTTATTCTATTCTGCACATCTCGCAAAGAACCAGCAAATTTTACACACTCGTCCCAATTATCAATAGTTTTTGAACATCGTGGGCATATTAAACCGATTTGTAATTGAGTTCTTTCAGAATATGTATTACGCCCACAATCTGGACACTCTATAATTACATATTTACCTTTATTTTCAGACATAGTTTATACCTCTTTAATTTCAGCTTTTAGCTTTTGAAAGTCATCAACAAAATTAGGATATGTTACACCAACAGACTCAGCGGCATTAATTATAGTTTGACCACTAGCACCTAAACCTGCAATTGCTAATGCCATAATTATTCTATGATCATCATATCCTTCAACAGTTGTTCCGTGTAATTTGCTTTCTTTAATAATCATTCCATCATCAAGTTCTGTTATATCAGCACCCATTTTTTTCAACTCTGCTGTCATACATTTAATGCGGTCAGTTTCTTTAATTCTTGCTTGAGCAACATTAACTAATTGAGTTTCCCCTTTTGCAAAACATGCAACAACAGCCAAAGCAGGTAATGCATCTGGAGTATTATTTAAATCTATTATTTTACCAACAAGAGGTTTTGCATACTTCGCAATTGTTGTTTTATCTTTTTTAGTAATAGATAAACCCATATTTTCTAAAATATTAAAAACTTCTTTATCTCCTTGACGGTCGTTAAAATCTAAATTATTAATAGCAATTTCACCTTGCGTCACTGCAGCAGCAATGAGTGGAAATGTTGCTGTTGAAAAATCTGCAGGAATGGTCCATTCAAATGGAGTATATTTTTGATTTCCTTCGACTTCAAATCTTGATAAATCTGCACAATTCGCAAATTTAATATTTTGCCGCCTTAGCCAATCAAGAGTAATTTCGACATAAGGTTTTTCGTGTAAATCATCAACTTTTATAATTGAGTTATTTTTTGCTAATGGTGTAGCGAATAATAAAGATGTTAAAAACTGTGAAGACTTTCCATTAACATCAGTTTCACCACCTAAAACAGGACCAGTAATTGTAATTGGACATTTTCCATCTTTCGATTTAATATCTGCACCCAAATTTTCTAAAGCATTTAAAACAGCACCCATAGGGCGTGAACGCAAAGAATGATCACCATCAAATGATACTGGCTCACTTCCTGTCGAAGCAAGACCAGATAAAATTCTTAAACTCGTTCCAGAATTACCCAAGTCAATTTTTTCTGCGAGCTGTGCAAAATTACCACCATTGCCAGTTATTTCCCAACAATTATCTAATTTATTAACAGTTGCTCCTAAATTTTTTATTGCATTTAAACAAGAAATAGTATCCCCTGAATAAAGGGGATTGTGTATTTTAGATACACCATTTGCCATTAATGCAACAGCTAAAGCTCTTATTGTATGTGATTTTGAAGCAGGAACATTGATTTCTCCGCTAAGAGTAGATTTTGTTACTTTTAATTGCATATTATTTTAATGCGTTTTTGACAGCATCAATATTACATTCAATTTTAATTGGTTTATTTGCATAAGTTCCAACTATATTTTGTGCTTGTAAGGTATTTTGATGATAACCAATAACAGCATCAGGATCTTTAAGAATATTTCCAGTAAGTATTCCCACAACAAAAGCATCTTTATCAATAATTCCTTTATCAACTAATTTTTTAGCTCCAGCAACAGAGCAACAAGAAGCAGGTTCTGCTCCGATACCAGCTGCATCAACCATAGCCTTTGCATCCATAATTTCTTGCTCTGAAACTTGTTCCACAACACCATTTGCCCACTTTAATCCACGCAATGATTTTGTCCAAGAAACAGGATTTCCAATTTTTATCGCAGTAGCAATTGTATCAGGGTCTAAAACAGGCTTGTATTCGCTTTGATTTTTCCACATTGTATAAAGCGGATTTGCTCCCTCTGCTTGAATAACAGCAACTCGTGGAATTTTATTAATGATACCTAACTCATATAATTCTTGCATACCTTTTGTGAGTGCAGTATTATTTCCTAAATTTCCTCCAGGAATAATAATCCAATCTGGAACTTGCCAATCTAATTGTTGTAAAATCTCAAATCCAATAGCTTTTTGACCTTCAATTCTGAATGGATTAATTGAATTTAATAGATAAATATTGAGTTCTTTGCAAACATCTTGCACTAACTCCATAGCATCATCAAAATTACCTTGAATTTGCAATGTTTTTCCTCCATAAGCCAAAGCTTGAGCTAATTTACCATAGGCAATTTTCCCTTCTGGAATAAATATAATAGGTTTCAAACCTTCAACAGCAGCATAAGAAGCCATACTTGCACTTGTATTTCCTGTGCTTGCACAAGCTACTGATTTAGCCTTAAACATTTTTGCTGCAGTCGCACCACAAGTCATTCCTCTATCTTTAAAACTTCCAGTAGGATTTTCTCCTTCATGTTTTAAGTGAAAATTATTCAAACCTGCATAAGTCGCAGCTTTTCCAGCAGGATAAAGTCGAGTATTCCCTTCTTGTCGTGTAACAATCTCTTCATTTGGAAGATCTAATATAAGTTCTTTATATCTCCACACACCAGATGCCTCTGCTCCGCTTTTAGCTCCCCAGCGACCATCCCATAATTTTTTCAAAAAAGCTCCATCTATTTTAGACAAGTCTCTTGAAACATCAAGCAATCCACCACACTCGCAAGTATATCGAGGATCAGTTACCTCATAAGTTGCATCACAATTTACACATTTTAGAAATGTATTTTTCATTTTTCACTCCATTTTATTATTTGTATTGATTTTATTTATTCACCATATTTTAAAAACAAAATATCAGATTTGCAATTATAGGTTTGCTGATCTTTGTGCCAATAAAATTTTGTTTCAAGATTTTTCATATTCATGGATAAATTATCTAGGTGTTTATTTATTTTTTCTTTTAAAAAAATAATATTCCTCTTTAATTTCCAACTGTTAGTCATGTCTGTTTTATCAGTAAGAACTAAGAAAAATCTATTTGAAGCATCAAATCTTACTTCTCCTTG
>JAOZMT010000042.1:8374-10336 GCA_029934175.1 Victivallales bacterium
CTTGTTTATATTTTAAATTGATAAAGTTATTAATTTTTATATCAGTTATTCCTTCAAGATTAAAAATGTGTTGCAACCACTTCTTTGAACTTAAGTCCTTAATATTAATATTATGTTTTTTGCAAAATTCTTCCATAATAGCTTTCCGTGACATGCTTCTAAGTTTCAAAAATCTTATCCCTTTATGATCGTTTTCGATGCTTGTAAAGTCATTTTGTTTAAAACAATTATCTAATTCAGTAAAGTTTAAATTTGTCATTTTAACTCCCATATGTTCTTCTTTGAGAATTGGAAATTCTCAGTTAGTATTTTCAATAAATCAACATTTCCTATTAAAATTTTTTCTGTAAATACGATTTTCATAATTCTAAGAAATATTTCATTTGTATCAAGACTTTTAGCTTTAAGCCATTTTTTTATATAGTTTAAGAAAAATTTTTCTATTTCAATATCTGTTTTTTGTTTTATCTCTTCAATTACAGATTTTTTAAGAGTGATTAAAACATCTCCTTTAACACTTTTTAGTCTATTGATTTGTCTTGGAGTAAATGATTTCTGAACAAGCCATTTATAATCAAAAAGGTCGAAACCATTTTTGATACAAGCATTTGTTATAGCTTTCCATTCAATTCCAGATAAAGAATGGTATGTTAGTGAAAAATATTTATTTATTTTCAGAACTCGTCTAATTTCAGAAAAAGCAATATTAATGTCTTTTTCAAAAATCTCTATCCCTTTATCTCGCTCCTTACTATTAGAAATTACTATTTCATTTTTATAATCAGGTTTTAATTTTAGCCAAGAATTCCAAATAATACTTTGCTCAAAATATGGAACAGTATCTCCATAAGGAGGATCTGTAAAAACATAATCTATAGACTCATCTTTGATTGAAAGTGCTTTAATATCATTTTGAAGGTTTTTATAATTATTATCATGTTGGACATGAAATAAATTTAACTCTCCGTTGTGTTTAAATATATTTAGATAGTCCTTTTTCCCTTTAATTATTTTCTTAAACCTATTTTCAAAATAAGACAACACATTGTTTTCTAAATATGTTTCACCAATATAAAACCCTGTCATCCAAGCTCCAGGAGCCATATCCCCTCTGCTTTTTATTGGAGGCACAAGTTTAGAACAATTGGCTAAATTAGCAGTAAATGCAACCTTTAATAAATCTTTTTCTGCTCCGCTTGAATGCATTTCTATTAATGATAAAAGCTTTGAATGGCAAGAGAGAGTTCTTTTAGTGAAAAGATCAGCAACTATCATCCCTTCTTTTGCTGATATTCTTGAATTTTTAATAAGTTTTGTAGAGGGAAACCAGTCTTTAATTATTTGTGCATTTTCATAACTTAAATATGCTTCAGCATCACTTTTTTTCATTACAAATTCAATGCAACTTCTACTTCCATTAATTTTATATTTTGCTTTTATAGGGGTATTATTTTTATCTCTAAGAATAGAAGTTAATTGCACATCTTTCCCATCTAATTTCCAATTATACCATTTTGCAACAAAAGGTTCAAATTCCTTTTTTATTTTTCCCCATTGAGTTTCCATTAATTGTAAATCAATGTTTTTTTGAAGAAGTTGATTATTTAAAAAATTTGCAACAGGATTTAAATCATTAAGAATAACATTTCTATTTGCTATAAAAGCTTCGCAACCAAATACTCCATATCCAGCAAATGGATCCAGCACTGTATCACCTTGATTTGTATATTTATTAATGAGTTCATACAAATCACTTGATGGTTTTTTCCCCCAATACTTGTGCATTTCATATCTATCTCGTTTTTGTTTCAAAATTTTTTCCTATTTTATTTGTATCATAATTCCAACTTCCTCCACTATCTAAGCAACTGTCTATTTCTAGAAAGCGCTTGATAGCAAAACCTCCTATAAAAAGTAATATTAGAATTAAAAAGAGACATCCAATAATTATTGTTTTCTTCA
>JAOZMT010000419.1 GCA_029934175.1 Victivallales bacterium
TTTTAGATAATAAATTGAATTGTTGAAAGATGAATCACATTTTAGTATTTCTAATAAAAGCTAAAACATCTTCGTTTTTAACTTCTCAAATATTATCTCATTCAAGAAAATACTCTCATTGACTAAGAGAATGTAGACATGCGATTATGTTTAATAATGTAGATTTCCCTCATCAACTTTCTCACATTAAAGCCACAAATTCTCATCTTTTAATTTTCAAATTGATTCATTTTAATACTTCTATTTCTTCTCAGTTTTCAAGAAAATATGATTTATGAACATCTTTCAATTCTATTATTATTTCTTTATCCATAATTAATAATTAATTTTATCTCATTTTTCTAATCAAGAAATTATTTCAACCATTTTACCGTCAGTAAATCATGTTATCACTGGTTTCCATGTATTATCTGGTAATAACACTGAAGGTTTTCAATCAACAGGTTTTACAGATTCAACTGGAATAATTTTTACATTTTTAACTTCATTTGTTATATATTCTATGTAAGTAGTCATTCATTCTTTAACTCATGACTCTTTTGGATCAAATCAAATCTCTACTTTATATGTTACAATTCCGTTACTATCCGTTGTAGATTTATCGCTAATATAATAAACAGTTCAAGTTAGTTTTACTCATTCTAATGCATCAAAAGTTAGATAAACAGTTGCATTATCTTTAATCCTAGTTATATCTAATTCTTCAACAAAACTTTCAATATAAAATTGATTACTATTTGTAATAGTAACAAAAGAAGTTTCTTTATCTCATCAAACAAAAGATCAAATATTTCAATTTATTTTTACTATTTTACCGTTAATAGGGCTTATTAATAATGCATCATTAAGTTTAGATTTTGCTTCTTCTAGATTTTTTTTAGTACTTTCAATATTTGAATAAAAAGGTGTAAGTTCATCATATGAAACCTCTTCTTTTTTCATTGATAATGAAATATTTGAAATATCTATTTGCTTTTGAGCTAATAATAAATTATTTTCTGCCTTTTTTTGAGCATTGTTATAATTAATATCTGCTTGCTCTAATTGTTTATTTGCAAGTGTTAATTTAGATTTTAATCCTAAAATAATATTATTTTGAGTTAATGTTTTTGTTTCTAAATTAGTTAACTGTTCTTCTGCATCTTGTCTTCCTTCAATAAGTAATGATATCTTTTTTTTATTTTCTATTAGTTCATCTTCATAATTTTTAACAAAATTATTTAAGATTGTTTCTGTCAAATTTGAAGATGATACAGATGATTTAAGAGTGTTTAATGTATAAAGTAATGATTTATTTAAAGTTTTAGAAATGGCAAAAGATTCTCATAAAAATTCTAAAGTTGTTTTTGTATTAATTGTATTTTTTCTATATTCTTTCCATTTAACATTAAAATCTTTAAAAGATTTATTTAACTGACTTATGGTTGTGATAGCTAAATTTTTTGTTTCAGTATTTAAAGCTCAAAGTTCGTTTTGATAACTATCAGACTTATCACCATACTTATTAGTAACTCATAACAGTTCGTCCATATCCATTATTCGTTCTTCAATAAAAGAGTTATTAATAGAAATAATAGAAACTATATCTTCTATTATATTATTATATTTTTGATCTTCCTGTTTTTTAATTAATTCAAGATTAGATTTAGCTATATTTAAATCACTTATCACTGTATCTACATTAATTTTTGAAGTTTCTAATGCAGTTTTAGTATTAGAAATATCAATTTCTCAATTAATTTTAATATTATCATATCCTGCAATTGCACTATTAACATGTTCTTCTGATAATTTAATATCAGAACTAGTGTATTGATTTTTTTTAGATTCTAAATCTGAATATGCTTTTTTTAAAGCGATATCTGCTTTATCAACATTAAATTGTAAATATGTAGTATCAATTGTCGCAATAATTTCTCATTCTTTTACTTCATCTCCTTCCTGTTTTTTAATAGATTGAACAGTTCATGTGATTGGAAAGTTTATATTAAAATCTTCTTTATATAAAATTTTACCATCTCAAGAAATACTAGTTTTTAAATTTCCAATATTTACAGAATATGTTTTTATTTCTGCAACCGTGTTTTCTTCGTTATCTATTGAAAAAGATCCATAAGCGATAAATCAAATTACTATAAATAAAATTATTCATATAACTATATTAGGAAATATTTTTGATTTTTGATGTTTCTCAATATCTTTTAAAATTCACATTTTTATTTAAATTAATAATTTATTTTCTTAAACTTCTTTTTACATAGATAGCAATAGTTCTATCTGTAATACTTTTATCATACCAAATACTTACAATGTCTCCAGATTTTAAATCTTTTAAAGTTGCTTCAACATCTCTCCTTTTTTCTCATATTAGTTCTTTTTTAATCATTGGTATTCAAACAGGAATAAGAACTTTAACATCTCATAATGTTGCAGATTGTATTTTTTCTTTTAAAGCCATTCTGTCTGCCTCTGATAAAGCTTGCATATATTTTCTTTTTTCAGATTGAACCATTTCAGCCGTTGGATCTTGAGATTTATCTATTTCTAAAATAGTAAACATATTTCATTCAATTTGTTTCACTTTTCAATAAAGTTCAGCTTTGTATTCAGGTTGTATAGAAATAATTTCAGCATCTCTATCTATGCTATTTACACTAATATCATTAGGAGTGGCGGCATTTCAGCAAGAAGTTAAAATAATACTAATTAATAGTAGACTGATTTTTTTCATAGCTTTATAGTTAATAAATAAAAAGGCTA
>JAOZMT010000420.1 GCA_029934175.1 Victivallales bacterium
TCACAAGTAAAGTTGTTCTGAGATTAACTCAAATACAAGATATTATTAGGGATGGAAAAAGTCCAGAAAATTTTTTCTTAGATGAAAGTATGAAGTCTTCTGTTTTAAAAGGTTTTTTATTGTTTGCTTTATATCATAATAAACTTGATGATGATAATTTATCAGATGAAAATATAAAATTATGGAATATCGATAAATATGATTTAATGTTTAGAGAAATATTTTATTCTGTTCGGACTGGTTGGAAAAAGTTAGAAAACAGAAATAAAGATAAAAAAATCCACTTTGAAATATTACGCTATCAAGAATGTTTGTATAATAAAAATTTTTCAGGCAATTCATTTAAGTTTAAACCATTTGGTAAAATAAATAATTGGACTAAAGATGTTTTATTAAAAGAAAAATGGACTCCAAAAATAAAGAATTATTCTGTTGATTTAGCTAAAAAATATAATTTAGATTGTTTGTCTTATGAAGTAAAAGCATCGCAAAAAAACTTAAATAGTTTGAAAATTGAAAATGAGAATTTTTCATTAAAACTTAACGGTAATGTTTCTATAAAAGAAATGATAGACGAAATTAGTTTTAAAGATAAACTTCAAATTTTAGATTTAGATGAAAATGATAAAGAAGAATTTAATAAAATATTAATTAAATAATATGAAAATTTTACCAGCGCAATTATATGATTCTAAAAGCAATGCAGAAGTAAAAGTTTTTAAACTTTTAACAAAATCTAGTTCGCTTGGAGAAGATGCGATTGCATTTCATTCTTTAAATATACCACATCATACTAATCAAAGATTTGGAGAAGCTGATTTTGTAATTCTATCAAAATATGGTTTGCTTGTATTAGAAGTCAAAGGGGGGCGAGTAAAGAGAGATGAAAAAGGATGGCATTTTATTAATAAGGATAATATAGATACTGTTAAAAGGCGAGGACCATTCGAACAAGCAGAAGAAGCTATGCACTCAATATATAACAATTTAAAACAACATTTTGATTATGCTTTATGTAAAAAAATTACAATAGGCTATGGTGTAATTACTCCTGACTGTGACTTACCTAGTTCTTCAGAGTGGGATGATAAAACAATATTGAATTCAATTAACTTTAGGCTTTTAGATATATGGCTTAAACAGCTAATGAGATATTGGAAAGATAAAGTAAGTTATATTAAAAATAATATTTTAGAAGCAAGTGATATAAAAAAAATACAAAATTATTTACGACCAAAATTTGAATGTGCTTTGGGATTAAAGGCTCAACTTGATAATATAGAAAATCAAATTTACTCATTTACAAAAGACCAATTTAAATTTATTGATATAATAGAAGTAAATGATCGTGTTTTGTGTTCAGGAGGTGCTGGAACAGGAAAAACTTTTATGGCAGCTGAACTGTGTCGAAGATTTTCATTTGATAATAAAATTTTACTTGTTTGTAAATCTAGAATATTAGAGCGATATTTACATGATTTTTTGCAATTGGAAAATGTTATAGTATCAACGATTGAAAGTATTAAAGTTAAATCTAAAAGAAATAACATAGAGGAATACGATGTTGTAATTATTGATGAGGGGCAAGATATTTGTAATTTTGATGATATTGACAAACTTGGAGGTTATATTAAAAATGGTTGGGAAAATGGGAAATGGACCTTCTTTCATGATATAAATAATCAGGCAAATATTATTGGTAAATTTGATAATGATGCAATGGAATATTTAAAGAGTTGTTCTCCTGTTACAATACCACTTAAGAAAAATTGTAGAAATACAGAACCGATAATGAATTCAATTCAATTACAAACACAGTTTGATATGGGAAATAGTGGAACTGGAATTGGTCCAAAAGTAGATATTCTTTCTTCTAATAATGCTCCAGAAATCGTATTGTCTGAACAATTACAGAATTTACATTCTAAGAGTATTAATTATGATGATATTGTAATATTATCCACAAAGGATTTTAATAATTCATGCATAAGTAAATTAAATAGAGGAGCTAGAAGTAAAATTGAAATAATTGATGAGAGAAATATTTCAAATCCATCAATAAATAAGATAAAATTTTCAAGAATTGGAGATTTCAAAGGATTAGAGAGAAAGTGTATAATATTAGTAGATATGGACGAAAAATCTGAAAATTATAAGTCCTTGTTATATGTTGGAATGAGTAGAGCAATAGCAAAACTAATTATTATACTTTAAAAATTAGAAAATAACCTAAAAAAGGAGGATTAAATGTTACTACAAACTTTTAATAAAGAGGAAAGAATAGCATTTGCAGAGTTAGCAAAACAGATGATTGCAGTTGATAAAGTATTTGATCAACGAGAATTACAAATGTATGAAGATATATGTGCTGAAATGAATATAGATGAATCAGATGTTTATAAAATGGACAATGTTGATATTAAAGATTTATTAGATGTTTTTTCAAATGATAATAAACAAATATTTGCAATATTGGAGTTGTTATCTATTGCTTTCATAGATGAAAATTATGCAATTGAAGAACAACAAATGATGTGCGAAATGATAGAGCATTTAGAAATAGATGAAGAAAAATTAAAAGAAATGCAACAATGGGCAAAACAAAGAATTAAATTAGGTAGAATGCTAATAGACATTTTAGATTAAAACTTAGTTTTAGTCTTTTATTTTTGCTAAGTATGCAATTAAATTATTGTATTTGCTTGCATATTTCGCAAAGTTTAGGTAAGTATTATTAATAAGGCAAAGAGCC
>JAOZMT010000421.1 GCA_029934175.1 Victivallales bacterium
TTTTTATTTTTCACCCCACCACGAGCAGCTAATTCCCATTCAGCTTCTGTCGGTAAACGGTAGACATATCCATTAGGTAAACGACCTGCTTTTTTTTCTTTTTCTGTTAATTTTTCACAGAACTTTTGAGCATCAAACCAAGATACTTGTTCAACAGGATTATTTTTACCTTGAAATTTACTAGGATTTTTATTCATAATATTTTTGTATTGTTCTTGTGTAACCTCATATTTACCTATCCAATATGGTTTTGTTAAAATTACAGAATGACGATATAAATAATGTGTTGGTCTATCATCAACACCCATAGTAAATTTGCCCTTTTCAACGAAAATCATATCTAAGTTAATTTTAGGAATTGTAAAATTGTCACCCTTAGAAATAGAAGAACCCTTAGCTTCTTCTTTAGATAATCTTTTTTCTTCTGCAATAGCTTTTTTTTCTGCGATTAATGCAATTCTTGCAGTTTCTGCTTTTTTCCTTTGCTCTGCGAGTTGTGCAGCTTTACCAGTTATAACTGCAATCAAATACTTTGATAATTTACCAGCATTTGCAAACTCTTTTTCAGCAGAATCAAGATTTTTAACTTTCACAAAACCAAGACCTTTATAAATAGCTTTAGATTCAGGAGATTGACCTGCGAAAAGTGTCCCTTTATCTTTCATTGTTAAATCAGATATTTTTATGGTTTTAGTAATTTTTGCACCTTTATATTCTATTTTAATATAAATCTTGTTATTCTTAATTTTATCAATAACACATTCTGTTTCAGTATTTTTTATATTAAAAACAAATTTTTCACCAATAGCATTTTTTGCACCATTTAATATCGCTTTTTCAGGGCTTGCAAGATCAGCTAAAATATCTTTAGTTTTCTCATTTGATATTGAAAAATCCCCCTTTAGAATATTTTTTGCGATTTGTGCAAATTGTTTATCTTCTTCATTTGCGATTTGTGCAAGCTTTTCATCAGCTAATTTTTTTGCTTCGGCTTCTGCTTTTTCCTTTGCGACTTGTGCAAGTTGTTCTTCTTTTTTACGCTTCTGTTCTGCGATTTGTGCAAGTTTAGCTGCATCTAATAATTTATTTACTTTCGCTATTTCAGAATCAATTTTCATTGAAATAATCGTATCAACTCCTAACGCTTTAACTTTTTTAAAGTTATTAATAATCATTACATATTCTTTTGGATTTTCTTTTGCATAGTTCGCAGCAAAATCATAAGCTTCTTTAATTTTTGTTTGCTTCGCCAAATCTTTTTCCTTCTTATCATTTGCTAATTCTTGTGAAAGCCTTTTAAGTTCTAATGCTTCCTCCTTTTCAACTTTTTTTTGCAAAGCTAATTTTTCTTCTTTTGCGATTTGTGCAAGCTTAACTTCTTTTTCTTTTTTATCAGAAGTAACCTTATTATTATATATAACCCCAACTATAATAAGAACTATCAGGAGTGCTACTACTCCCATAATCAATGCAATTGGAGACTTTTTTTGACCTGATGATTGTAGATTAGCATTAGTATCCATTTTCATAGTGTGTGCTTGTTGAGATGGATTTGTTACTTTTCTTCTGCTGAACGCTTGACTGCGTGTTTCTTGCATAACAAGAGATTTTCCTACTGCTGGACGACTCGTGCGTGGAAACTTTCCTTGTATCACCAAATCAATATCTGTAATTAAATCTTCCCAAGAATCTTGTCTGTTATCTGGAGATTTCGCCATCATAATTTCCAATAATACAGCACATTCTTCTGATAAATTGGGATTATGCTCAAATGGACAAGGGAAAGGATCTGTTAAATGTCTTGACAAAATACCCATAGCAGTAGTTGCATCGTAAGGCACAGTTCCAGCAACCATTTGATAAAGAGTTGCACCAAGCGAATACAAATCAGCTCTAAAATCTAAGTCTTCTTCTGCTCGACCTTGTTCAGGACTCATATAATGTGGAGAACCTATTATTACCCCAGTCATTGTAAGTTGAGTGTTTTCCGATAAACTTTTAGATATTCCCATATCCATTAGTTTCGGTTCATTATCTTCATCAAGCATTATATTTGCTGGTTTTATATCACGATGTATTATCTGAAATTTATTCCAAGCATATTTTAAAGCTCCTGCTAAAGATTTTATTATTTCTAATGCTTGCTTTTCGGGCATTATTTTATCAATTTTTAATCTATCTTCAAGTTCACAACCATCAACAAAAGACATTGCAAGATAGCGAATACCTTTATCTTCACCTGCGGCATAAGCAGATACTATATTTTGATGTTCAAGTTTTGCAGATAAATTAACCTCAGTCATAAATCTATCAATAAAAGATTTATCATTACTTAAAGCAGGTGCAAGAATTTTTAATGCAACATCTCTGTTCATTCCAGTTTGTTTTGCAAGCCAAACCTCACCCATTCCACCAACTCCAAGGCGTTTTTGGACAAGAAAATCTCCAAGTTGCAATCCTTCTTTTATCCCAGGCATTGGTATCATTATTGTATTACTACAACTTGGACAGATTGCTGTTTGACCTCCAGCTGAATCATCTATTGCAATATCCGCATCACAATTTGAACATTTAAAATTTATTTCTGACATTTTTTCTCCTTATTTTTAATTTCTATTAATTTGTTGCTAACTAAAGCTTTTCTACCAATAAAAGCCATCCCGAGTGTTTCTATTTCTTTTATACCTTTATCAATCAATTTAGTGGCATATTTTTTTTCTTCAATTTGATTTAAAGCATCATTAACCGCTG
>JAOZMT010000043.1:0-3162 GCA_029934175.1 Victivallales bacterium
GAGAAATAATTTTAAATTTTGAATGTTGAATTTTTAATTAATTCAACATTCAAATTTAAAATCTCCTTAAACTGCTATTATTAATATAAACTTTTAGATCCTCGACATCAGTCCGGATACTATACACTGGATCATAATCAATCTGAATACTATTGCTGCTACTTGCAATTATTGTATGACCATTATCCTTGTATAATCTACCACCTTGTAACATTAACGGCGTAGCTTTTTTGTTATCCAAATTCAAATCCACATTCTCAGTTTTTATCAAAATTGAATTTACTAATTGCCAATTTAAAGCTCCAAACAAATTCTCAATACCATCTGAAGTAGTTATATAATATTGATACCAAGCACCTATCCGCTGGATTTCTGTTATATTATCTGCATCATTAATATCTATTTCAAGATTAGGCGAATCAAACACAAATTCTGAGATAGTGGCTCCATCTATATCTGCAGAAATATAAGATTGTAAATCTTCTTGCTCTATTGGATTGATTATTTCTGTGTCATCATTTGCACATATCGCAAATAATTCAATTTCTTTTTTTGCGATCTTTAAATTTTGATATGTAATCCTAACTCGTAATAAATCGCCAGAGACATAATCTGTCCCTCTCAAAAAATCTTTGTCAATTCCACCTGCTGGGACATTCTCACAATCAACTAATATATTATCTTGCGTGATATTCTTAACTTGATATTTACTCCCCTCAATAATATTTGGAAAATAAAAATTAGTAATGACATCAGGATATGTTATTTCTATATTTGCTCCGTGTGGGTTTTCAAAATCTGCTGAAGTCAAAGTCAAATCATCAGTATATATCAAAACATCAGTAACACCGTTTGCGATTTGTGCAAGCTTGACATTATAATCGTAAGTATTACCAAGCAAACTTACATCAATATCCTCATCAATGTAAAAACAATAATCACTGCCAGTAATACTACAATCAATGACATCACCTGTTAATTGCACTGCATCAACACTAACACTATCTTCAATTACGCAATTCATTATTGTATATCCATTTTGCACAATTCGCAAACATTCAAAAATTGTTCTATTTTGCACCAATCCACTTAATGCGACTTGTGCAGATTTTACAACTAATCCTGTTGAATCTGCATTATTATTTACTTCGTCAAAAATAAATTGAGCATCAGAATACAATATTTGATTTTTAAAACTTCCTGTTATATCCTCAAATTTTAAGGCAGTTTTTAAATTATCACAAATATAATTCCAATCTCTTTTTGGATAACCTAGCGAATTGATTTTTTCATTGATATATCCTTTTATTGTTGTATTTCCGCGGATTAGAAAACCAAGTCCTAAACTCGCTGAAAATAAAAAATTATCAATATATTTTGAAACTTGGTTAAAAACAGGATTATGATAAATTACAGGTTCGCAAACTGAAATATCATTAAAATAAACTGGATACAGCCTAGAAGAACTATAATTTGAAGTTCCAAAAAAGCCAATATATCTAACACTTGTCACATCGAAAACACCGTTTGTTTGTTGTGCCTGTTGTGCAGAATCGCCCTCAAGACAAATTGTTTGCTCAATATCCAATTTCCCTTTATAATTTTCGATAAATTTCCACGCTCCAGCAGAATCTACAAGCATAATAAAAACCTTGTCTGTCCTCGTTCCATTATGCTTTCTTAATAATATTTTGAGAAAATTAGAAGTAAGATTGACATCAGCCAATTGCACACAATATCCATAATAATTACGATTACTATATACAATGTTGCCCGATGATATATAACTCTCATCTGCATTAATTATACCTATATCTTGCACATCTGCAAAACCAGTAGCTGGTATAATATCAACGGATTGATAAAAATACCCAGTAGCCGAGCCATCAAGATTATTTGCCTCGCGAAAATTAGGAGTAGTTCCTGAAGCCGTTGCGTAATAATACCCATTAGGCATATTTGCAATTGTTGAATTTGATAAATAATAAACACGCCCTTCAATTAGATCTCCGCTAACAACACCATCAGTCATTGTCCAAGTTTGAGCAACTCCATCAAAAGTCTTGCCACTTGCTCGAATTATATCCAATATATAATGATATTTCGTATAATCTAATTTTGATATGGGATTATAAGGTGTGCTATAAAAAGGTTTTTCAGTCGTAGTTCTTGAAAAATTAATTGCACAACTCGCAAATTCATCTGCCGACTCTCTTGTTGATACAAAAGATGGCTCAGTTTGTGCGACTTGTGCATATCTATAGCCAACTTGATATTCAGTATCTTCTTTTAATTTCTGCATTTGTGGAAAAATTGACATATCACTATTATCTGTCATTCCGCAATACAAAGTGATTGAATTTTCAACCGCTGAAATACTCGGATAAATAACATCTGCGACTTGTGCAGCTGAAGTTGCGACTTGTGCAGAGGTCACAATATCTAAATCAGATACAACAACCAACGAAGCACGCATTATCATATTATATGAAGTTCTTACTCTTGTTGGTATTTCATTGTCGACTGTCGCTTTTTTTGTCCAAACTTTTATTTGGGTTGTATTATCACTAGGTTTTGACAAAACAACCTCTTGCCAACTTATAGCATCTTCAATATGCAGATATTCTGTCGAGCTATGTCCTCTCGACAAGGTTGCAAAAAGGACCATTGTGTCATTATTTTTTATTTCAATTTCTGGAAATTCGCACCAAGCCATTCTGTCGTCATCATCAGATATTGTATGCACTGCATTAGGAGTTATCATAATTAAGCCTCTATATAATTAACAGTGATACTTGTTAATTTCTTATTATTATAAGTTATCAATTCTCTCAAAATATTACCAGTTACTGCATCAGTTATATCTGTTTGTATCAAATAATTATCAACATCATAACTATAGTCAATTGTAAATAATAGAATAGATTTTGTGAAAGTATTCCATATTTTTTGCTGCGTGACAAACCCTGCACTATTTTCAGACACAGGCTCAACATAATACATGGGATAATCATTTTTCAAGAGTATTTCTAATTCAATTCGATTAGATACTCCACTCAAAAGATTATCAACATATTTTTTAGGTGCAGCATGATTATCTGCAATTGGTGCAGTATAAGCTTTGCCAAGTTGCAGTAATCCTGCTGTGCCTGTTTGCCCAAA
>JAOZMT010000043.1:3262-10250 GCA_029934175.1 Victivallales bacterium
AGCTTTGCCAAGTTGCAGTAATCCTGCTGTGCCTGTTTGCCCAAAGTTTTTCATTAATCTATGTAACTGTATAAAATTGTGTAACTGTTACAGAGCCAGCTGAGAATGTTCCTGATGTTAATTGTATTTCCAAATTTTCCACATTTTCAAATTCTCCATAACAAACATACATACCGGTTTTAGTTAGATCGTAAAAATCTGAATCTACTCCAGCAATATCCAATTCTCCATCACCTACAAAAGCTGTGTTTACATTCAATACAAATCTATCAACTTCTAACATTGGGGATATGTAAATATCTGAATCTCCAGCGTGATATGTAGCTCTCCTAGTTTTCAATAAATTACTAAAATCCACTTCAGGAATTAATCCCAAATCAATCCAACTTGTAGTGTCTAAATCCCATTGATATTGATGTTCAGCAGTCATTTCCAAATCTCCACCAGTTAAGGCAGTAGTAACCATAATCACACAACCATCGGCTGGTTCTTTTTCTTCCCACGCTCCACTTACTCCATAATATAATCTGCCCTCTGTAAAAGTTGTGCCAGTAGTCGTGCAGATATAAACTTGTCCATTAACAACAGCAGGAGGCGTTCCACCATCAATCTGTCCAACAACTCTAACATCAAAACGAGTCTTCATTTGCTTAAGCGTAACTGCATGCTCATCAGCTGTAGCTGGAGCAATTGCGACTTGTGCAAAATCAGTATTATCTTTATTTCGCACGCTTAAAACACTATCTCCAGTAGCGATAGTTCTTAATCCATTTTTTCCCAATTGAACATCTTGCCCAACACCATTTTGTCCGTAATTTTTCATCTTTTTAATTCCTTTTTGTAAGTGAAAATAATATTTTCACCAGTATTATTAATTAATTGTAACCTAATTTCTCCACCTGCAATATATACAGATAATTCAATATTCATATCTTCATTTTGCAAACTTTCAAAACTTTCATGATATTTCACAATATCATCAAATTGCACAACTCGCAAAATCCCCTCTTGTGCATAACTCGCAGATTTACACACATATTCAACAAACAAACCATTAACCAAATTATCAGCAAGAACAATATTTTGTGTAGTCTCTGCATTATAACTTTGAGTAACATAAGGCTCTCCTGAACCTCCCTCACGGTATATGACCGCACCGCATAATTTTTGAACAAATTCTTTTCTTTCTATTTTTTGCACAAAACCCTTTTTTTGCACATTTTGAATAAAATTCTTTTGTTCTATTTTTTGCACAAATTCTTTTTTTTGCACATTTTGAATAAAATTCTTTTGTTCTATTTTTTGAACAAAATCCATATTAATTCACATCGTGCAAAATGAAATCTCCAACTAATCTTGCTATAGTGTTATTAGTTGGATCTATCCATTCTTGCAAATATTTGTAAACACCTGCTGATATATCCAAATCATTGCTACTAATCACAACATCTGCTGTGCCTGGTTCTGCAAAAGTTGCTATTTCTTTTACAAAAACATTATCTTCCGAACTTTGATTTATTTTGTTAGATAAAGTAAATCTAAACCTCCAACCAGTAACATCAATAACGCCATTATCATCTTCAAGTGTATTAGTAAAAACACACGCCTGACCGACATATTGCTCTATTTTGCTATCTTCACAATTCATTATTTACCTCCCTTATTCTTGTAAAATGCATCATCTCCTAGATAAGCAACACACAAATAATATTTATAAGCTCTGCGTTTTCGCACAAATCGCAACCACCAAGAGCCGGCATTTATTAATCTGTGCATATTTTCTAGAAAAATATCATCTGCTTTTCTTTTTTTTTCATCAGTTCCACCTAAAAAATACATATAATCATGGATATTTGCGACCTCGGTCATATCTAAACCGTATATAGTTTTTGGAATAAATCTTGTTTTCCAATCATTTTTCGCCCCAACTCCATTACAGATTTTGTTTTTTTCTTCTGCTGTCAAAGCCCAGTAATCATCTGGAGCAATTAATTTATTTTTTATTCTCATTTGTAACTAACCTTTTTATTTTTCGACCAATTAGGCACGCCATTTCGCTGAATTTCTTTTTTTATATTGCCATTCTCAAAATATTCTTTTTCAGAATAATTTTGACAACCACAAAAAAGAAAACAAACTATCAAAAAAAATATTAAATTTTTCCAATTCAAAATTGTTTTGTGCATGATTTTATGTGCTCCTTAATTTCCACAATATCTTCTTTGATATTGTGAATTTGTTCATCTCTGGTAGCTTTCCGCAAACCAGTAGTATCGTTAATATGGGTTATTTCTTGGCGAAAAGTTTCGGCAATCCCATTAATATCTTTTTGCAACAGATCCTTAATTCCTTGCATCCGACCGCTGAGGTTTTTCATTAGCAAACCGACAATTATTTGCCCAATTACAATGATTAAACCAATTATTTCAGTAATGGTCATTATTCAAGCCCTAATAATAACTGAGAGTTAGGTAACTCCGCTGGATAAGTGGCACTGATGCTTGTTGGAACACCTGCTGTAAGTGTTATCTCAACTACTTTATCCTCATAACCTGCAAGTAATTTTCCATTACTCGTTGTTATTGATTTAACATTACTTGGAATTGCTAAAGTTGCAGTTGCTGAACCATCATATTTAAAGCCTCTAATAACATTAGAAGAACGGTCTGCTGTGTAAGCGTAATCCCCTAGTCTGCACCAAACACTACAATAGTTAAAGGATATACTAGAATCTATCTCAAAGGAGGAAGTATCAATAAAAATTACTTTGCTACTGGTGGCAAGGATACATTTTTCTTGATCTGAAAAACAAAATAATTTAATTGGACCATATTTAGATTCACCTGGAAGTAAAAGTGTTTCCTCTGTATCCCAATATGGGTTACCATCATCGAAATAAGTCTCCCCTTTATTGATGTATAATACACTAGATACAACTGAGCAATATATTAACATCCAATCATCAAGCCACTCTGTCAGCATATAATATGGACCTACTGTTGTAGATCCTTGTAGGATAGGGAACATATCACCCCAAAAATAGATATAGTTCTTCCACCCACCTACAACAGAGATTTTATACTCGGTGGATGTCACACGGACAGCCATATATCGGATACTTGCGTCTCCATCAGGGTCAGGTTCTATATCTAAAGGATAGGTGTATTTTAAAGTAAGTTGCCCAAAAGAGGATAAGGAAAAAATCTGTAAATTACTCACCTCACTGATTGCAAAAAGGTATTCTCCTTTTTGGACAAAGCACCTTAAATTAGCAAAGGAATATTTTTTTTCAATTTCCGTAGTTGCCCAAGATAAGTCATAAAAATTAGGCTTTGAACCAGACATAATTTTGTGATTTGGTGGGTTGTTTCTTGCAAGAACACTACTTGTATTATAATTAAAATCTCTCATTTTACACCTCCGTGTAGCTTACGCTCATAAGAGCATTTACATTTTCTTTATTACTCATTATTTCAACCCTGTCAAAACTATTTAAAACGATTGCCTTGACAACATCTGGACTGCTTGTTATTTCTAAAGTTAATAATTGAATTGCTTTATTAACAGAAAATCCATCTGAAATAATTAAAACAACATTAGCATCTGCATCATCTGTATTTGCCAAATGCAAAGCCAATGCAATAATATCTTTTCCTATAATATTACTCAATAAGTGTGGTTCACTGCATTTCATCACACTTGCAGTTGGATCATCTTTTACATAGATTTTTCCATCAGCAAATCCCCATTCTCCAGCAGCTAAACTGCCAACAGTTCCCCTCGTTAATTCCACATCATCATCAATCACATTCAAAGGGTTAATTTCTTTTGATACCCAATATTCTCCGCTATCCTCAGTCCAACCTGATAAGGTTGCAAAAGGCAACGAACTCAAAGTTTTATTTTCTAACATTTTTTATCTCCTTTTTTGTTAAATTGAACCAAATATTATTGCTTGCTCTTGAGCAATTGCAGTTACTTCTGCAATTGTCATTCCACTAGGTGTATTTTGCAAAGTTACTATATCTGCACTATTCGCAGATATAGCATTTGCATTAGTTGTTATATCTGCACTATTCGCAGATATAGCATTTGCATTAGTTGTTATATCTGCACTATTACTTGCGACTTGTGCAGTAATACTTGCGAGTAATGCAGTTATTTCAATTTTCGTGTAATATAAATTGATATTACCTGATGGTGTTCCTGGAGTAAGCAAATTATTAAAAAGCAAAATAGGATATTGCATAACAAATTCTTTTTTTCCTGCGATGTATGCATTTAATTGAGCATAACATTTTTTATTAATTCTTTCATCATCAAGAATTATTTCAACTTTTTCAGTATCCGCATCAGTCAAAATCCTGAATTGTGCATAAGTCACACTATTTTCTGTTACTTCCTCAACTATAATTCCAGTGTTGGTAAGCATTGCGACAGGTGTGTCCTTGTCCCAATCATCATCAACACCCCATTCAATAGCATCAAAACCTGATATTTCAGACAATGCAAAAGGTGAACCATCACGATGCATAGGTCGCAAAATATGCTCTTCCTCAAATGTATAATAAAAGCCTGGTCTATCATCAACATCAACCTTTATATTTTCATTTGTAACTAATGGATTTTGTCCATCCATTCGAATGTAAGTTATTACTCGTCTCATTTTCTCTCCTTTTTTATATTGTTAATTAAAAATCACAAAGCTGGATTTTCCACTTGAAATTGCAACTTCCCCTTGAAATTTAAAATAGGTTTTGCTAGACCTCCACTTTTTTCAATATATCCGTTTTCATCTATAGTTTCTTCATCTCCATTTTTAAAAAAATAATAGAAATTTTGATAATCAATCCATTTCGAATTATAAAGATAAGAGTAAGATTCCTCAGATGAATAATTTTGATAATCACTTTCACTTTTGTTGAGATTACTCCCATCCCAATCTTCTAAGATTTCGTTTTGTATTGTATGATTTCGAGTGTATTTTTTATCTTCATCTTTATGAAATATAATTTCGTTCAATATAAAATTAGTATTACATGTTATATCATATTCTGTCTCATCAAGTTTGTATCCTGTGAGAAATTTATTTTTTAAATTATTAATATTAAGGTTCATGGGACCAATTAATTTAAATCTAGATGTGTTACTTTGTATTATCTGATAATATGGGGAATATTTATACATAACATAATCGTTGAAATTCTCATCCGACCATTTCCATTCACCTTCAAAATATCCCCCTGTTCTATTATATTGTCTTTTATACAATTTGTTGTCATCTTCATATACCCAAACAGATGCGTCGTATGATGTCCCTATATTATATAATAACACCCTATACATCGCATTTATTCGCCGATATAAATTTCGTATAACTTTTGCAAAACTATCCCCTATCGAATATATTGGATAATAATTAATTGGATAATCAGAACTCCGAGTCCAAACAAAACCGTTAATAGTTGTTTCTTCATCTTCTCCTGTATTCCATACAGGCTCGCTTCCAAGATTTTTGCAACCATAAAACATAAAAAATTTATTATCAGAATTTTTTATAATATCTCCATATTCGTAAGAACGACCTGCTTCCCAAGTCGTGAATTCTGTAGATGTTCCAATTTTTCGCCACAAAATTTGATTGTCAATAGTATATCTATTTTCTGCAATATTCCAATTAGGCTCTTTTGCTCCACTCGTTCTAATAACTTCTGATAATGAAGTTAATGTATAACCTTGTCCTACAGAAGAGACACAAGAATTGCCATGAATATAAAAAATATCTGCATCCCATTCACTTGCTCTGAAAGCAGTATTTAACATTCTGCTATGATAAACCATTGCTTTTTTATATTCTTCGTCTGATAGAAAGTTTGTTGTGGAATTAACAACCCAACCTTCACCATTTTTGCGACTTGTAGAATAAGATGGATTAGGTGCTGGATTATTACATTCTTCTTTATCTAATACTTCATCTGGCACCATAAAAGCACGACCACCATAAAAACCATAAGCAGTTTTCAAATTAAAAACACTATCTAAATCGCTAATAAAAGTATTGATTGTTAAATTTTTGCTAGACATCAGATTTGCATATTTTTTGACTAAATCTGTGGTATCAAAAAAACTTGTATACCCTGTTATATATCTCCTTTCAGTTAATGCGTGTATTATAGCTATCATATATTTTCGCAAATCCTTACCTTGCAATTCTGCAATAGCCCAATTAGTATCATCGTTCCAAAGAGTTTTATAATTTTCCCAAGTATTTCCCAATAAATCTGACATATTAAGACCACATTAAAGCCTTGTGGCTTATCCCTTCTGTTTGATAATGTAATATACTTGTTATAGTCCTTTCTGATTCGATAACTTCGCTTGTGATATTTGCAATTGTTTCATAATAAGTCATATTTGCCGAATCATCATCTGGAACCGAACTCGCATTTTTAAAAGAGCAAGTCCATGTAGAGCTTGAAAGCTTATATTCAAAATAACTATACCATGTATCAGCAGTTACTGTAATATTATTTTCTGGAGCAACCACTATATTATCACTTCCTAGTCCTACTACGCCACCAAAAAAATTATATTGATTTTTTATTTCTTCATCTTCTGTATTTATTTTATGCAAATAGGGATATTCTACAGTTGTAACTCCATCGCCACCAACACCACCACCACCGCGAACCATAGATGATATTGTTGTGCCACTTGCAGAACGACTTACTTTTGTCGTTTTGCAATCGCCAGCTAACTTATTAGCTTTCACAAAATCCCACAATTTACCCAGCCAATTCTCGCTGAGTATTTCGCTTTTGGGCATTCCGCTATACGGTCTAATTGGCATTTCTTCTGACATAATTACTTCCCTTTTTTATTTGCTAACTGTAAATATCTTCATCTATTTTGTCGACATATTGATAATTGACACTTGCACACCATAGCCTGCCCTCTTGTGTTACACTTGCACCCATATTAATCCAAT
>JAOZMT010000422.1 GCA_029934175.1 Victivallales bacterium
ATGTTAAAGTTTTGATGATAAATGAGTTTAGGCGGTTTTTCGCTTGGAATATCCGTTTAAAACCGATTTATCGGTATTTTGTTTATTTTAGTGCTACAAGTTTAGAGCATAATTCTATAAATGAGATATCTGCGGCTTGTGCAGCTTTTGGCAATAAACTATCAGGTGTAAAACCAGGTAATGTATTTCCTTCTATTACGAATATTTCATTTTTTGCTGTTATTATCATATCAATTCTCATAATTTCCGAACTTCCAACAATATCACAAAACCTTAATGCAATTTGTTTTGCTTTATCTTGTAATTCTGTCGATATGCTAATAGGTGGAGAAAAATATTGTGTTTTACCAAACTTATGTTCATATTTTGCATCATAGTCATATATTTTACCTGGATATTGAATTTCGACAATAGGAAAAACTTTACCTTTAATAACACTTACTGTGATTTCACATCCGCTTATATATTCTTCAAGAAGTATCTCATTGCTAAACTGCAATGCAAATTTTAAGGACTCATCCCATTCACTAGAATCTTTTACATATTTAATTCCTACTGTTGACCCTTCTTCTGAAGGTTTTAAGATCAGTGGATATGATATTTGTTTTGGTTTTTTGCACATATCGCAAAGCACATCATACTTTGCAGTTAAAATACCTTGTTTATCAAGCATTTGTTTTGTTTTTACTTTATTCATAACTATTGCACAAGTCGCAGAATTACAACCTACAAAAGGAATATTTTCCCTTTCTAATAAATCATATAATCTACCATCTTCTCCCCAATCTCCATGAAAAACAGGAAAAACTATATCATACTCATTAATATCCATTGGCAACTCTAATTTTCTTAAATCAAGTTCTGTAACTGCATAACCCGCAATTTTCAATGCTTTTGCTACAGCTTGCCCTGAAATAATAGAGACGGCTCTTTCACTACTTGCTCCACCCATCATAACTAAGATACTTTTTACTTTTACTACTTCCGATATTTCTTTTCTTAATCTAGGATTAATGAATATTGCTTCCATCTTTAAATACATTTTTTTAATAGATTCAACTTTTGTGATTACTTTTGTGATTAATTTAAAACAATCGAGTTCTGTTCCTTTTGCAAGGTTAATCATATAATTTGCATGCTTTGAACTTATTTCTATACCTCCTATAGACTGACCTTTTAAATTTAATTTATCAATTAATTTTCCTGCTGATATTTCTGTAGATATATTTTTAAAAATACAACCTGCACTTTTACCTATAGGTGAAGTTTCTTTTCTAAGAGTAGACGCTTGTTTGATCAATTCATATTCTTCATTCGGGCAAACTTTGTTAAATTTACAAATAGATCCTGTAATAATAAATCCTTCTGGTATATCTGTATGTCTGTATGACCAATTTATTTCATTTTTTTTCAGCGACCATGATTTTCCTACTGCATCCAATCCAAATATTTCACTTATAAAATCAACAATTTCAATGCCTCCAGCACCAGCATTCATCTTTATTGCTCCACCTACAGTTGCAGGAATCGGGGTAAGAGATGCAATTCCACCTAGATTAAAATTCAAAAGGGAATTTGCAAGTTTTTTAAGATTAACTCCAGCCCCAACTTTTATTAAACCATCGCTAATCTTCTCTATCTTTGCAAAGTCACCTTTAGTTAATTTAGCAACTAAGCAATCAGAATAGGAATCGGATCCAATAATATTACTTCCATTTCCTAAAACAATGACTTTTATATTTTTTGTATTACCATAGTTGAGAATATCTCTAATCTCATTATCTGTTTTTGGATAAATAACATCAACTATAGCAGAACCTATTCCAAATGTAGTTAACTCTGACCAAGATTTTCTCTCAATTTTTTTCAAGTATATTTCTTGAAAATTCTCTTTTTTTGCTGTATTTATATCAAGATTTTTCATTTACTTTTTTAAATTTAATATTTCTAAAAAAACAGGTTCTATTACCTGTATGACACGCAACATCTCCTATTTGATTTATTTTAAAAATCACTGTATCGTCATCACAATCAACCAATATTTCTTTGACTATTTGCAAATGTCCACTTGTTTCTCCTTTAACCCATAATTGATTTCTTGAACGAGACCAATAAGTAGCATAACCAGTTTTTAATGTTTTATCCCAAGATTCTTCATTGATGTATGCAAGCATTAAAATTTCACCTGTTTTGTAATCCTGTGCTATTGCAGGAATCAAACCTCCTGCTTTTTTAAAATCTAAATCAACCATAATTTTGTCCTTTTTTGTATATTTTGAGAATAGAAAGAATATAATTGGAAAATGACAAAATACAAGGGATATATGATTTATTTTTACAAACTTTTTGTAATATGGAATATTCAATATCCAACTAAATAATTATAAATATCACATTTTATAAAATATCTAAAATCGATCTCAAATTCTTATACTCTAATAATCATTAAAAGACCGAAAATCAATAAAAAAGAGAATTCCAAAATAATTTATAAAGAAAATTATTCTAGCTTAAATTTCTTCGGATGAAGTTAGTAATAAACTCTAAGCACACGAGTCACGGATTTTATTATGTGACCATTTTAGGATTGTTGGATTATTGGATTTCTTTCCATTAATCCAAAATCCAATAATCCATAAGTTGCAAGTTTAAGGTCATCTAAAAATCCAGTAATTTCTATTTTCCTTGCTTACGGCTCGTGTGCTTAGAAACTAGAGAAATTCAGGAGTT
>JAOZMT010000423.1 GCA_029934175.1 Victivallales bacterium
TAGTGCCTGAACTAAAAAGGGAATTTTATTATAAAATAGTCTTTTTCGTTTAGGCTCTAATTAGAATAAAGGTATATATTCCGTGAACCACATTAAATTATAGTTAACCACAGAGAAAACCTTTGTGTTCTTTGCGAAAAACTTCGTCTACTTTGTGGTAAAATGAGGTTTACTGAATATATACTATTATTTTTAGTTCTGAAAAAGAAGAAATTTTTGTGATTTATGCAGAAAATTAAGAATACTGTGAGTTATAAATAATATTATTTAATAAGAAAAATGGTGGCAAGACCCGGAATCGAACCGGGGACACAGGGATTTTCAGTCCCCTGCTCTACCGACTGAGCTATCTCGCCACTTGAAATGGTACACCCGAAGGGAGTCGAACCCCTAACCTCTTGGTTCGTAGCCAAGCACTCTATCCAATTGAGCTACGGGTGCTCAATAACATTGAACAGTTTTCAAGTTGCTTATAATCTACACCTTTTTTTGAAAAAAACAAGTTTTTTATAATTTTTTTCCCTTTTTTCTTATTCAAGGTATACATTTTGAGAGTATTTTTTTATAGACTAGTTTCAAAATGCCTTTACTTTTTTTCTTGTTTTAACTTCATTTAGTGTTGTGGAGAAGTTAAATATTCTCCTTTTTCATTTGACTAAATTGTATTTTTCTTACTTGAATATTGGATATTCCTTGTTGAATATTGGATATTCAATTTCTTATATTTAGCTTTCTCATACAGGTTGAGAGCATAGCCCAAATCCTTAGTGTGTGTTTCGGATTTATATTAATCATCTATCGATAACCATTGTTCCATAACATTTGCAACTGATTGAGGAGTGGCTGTAGCTGTATCTTGTAATTGTTTCATTACACCATCAACTTCTTCTCCACCTAGTTGTAATGCATTATTGATTTCTGACTCAGGTAATGTTTTTGCTCCTTCATCAAAGGCAGTAGAACTCATTTCAGTTGCTTCAACTGATGTTTTATTGAAATAATTTTTGAACATTACGAATAAAATAACTAATAGAATGAATCCTATAATAGGTCTAACTAAAGGCGAACCAGTAATTCTTTCTACGCTAAACATTACAGTTTCAGCGATTGGAGCTGCTGGCATTTCAATAGGTTTTACTTCTTGGAAAGGTAAAGAACGAACACTTACAGATGCTAAAGCAACTCCGTTTGTATCAATCCCATAATTAGCAGTTCCAACAGCAGCTTCAACTAATTCTTTATAACTTACTAATTGTTTTGCATCTGCAATACCATCTTTTACTGCAACTGCAACTGTGAATTTAACAATTTTCCCTCCTTTTATACTTACTTTTTGAACTGTTTTAGGAACCAAATATCTTAAGTCACTGGTTTGTTTTTTCTCTGCAGATGTAGTTTGTGGACTTGCTCCTGCTTCTGGATTATTTACTGCAATATCTTGATTTTTATTACTTTCGACCCCAGGAACACCGCCATTTTTATCTTTGTTTTTTGAAATATCTTCTGTTACAGTTTTTTCAGAAACTATAACTTTTCTATCAGGATTATAATCTTCTATAACTTTATCAATGATACTAAAATCCATTTCGCAAGTAACCATAGCAGTAACATTTTCAATTCCAACAATTGGAGCTAAGATAGCTTCAGCTTTATTTTTTAATTGTTGTTCAAATTTTGCTTGAATTTCCATTTGACCATTAAAATCTCCGTTATCCATATCTTCATCTGACACTTGTTTTGCAAGTAATTTCCCATTGTTGTCGACAATATTGACATCTTGTGCTTTCATATTTGTAATAGCACTTGAAACAAGGTGGCGAATAGTGCTAGCTTGACTTCTTGATAACGAAGAACCGTTTCTTAATGTTAATAAAACAGAAGCCTTAGGTCTAGTTCTAGCTTTTCTAAAAACTCTTTTTTTCGGAACAGTTAATATTACACGAGAACTTACAATTTCAGGTAATTCATTAATCATTCTTTGTAATTCTCCTTGTTGAGCTCTTTGTTTGTGGATTTGTTGTTGAAGTTCAGTCATTCCTAAAGACATCTCGTCAAATATCTTCCAACCATCTCCACCATCGTTTCCAACACTTATACCTTCTCCTGCAATTCTAAGGCGAAGTTTATAAACATCTTTTGATGGAACCATAATAGTTGTTCCAGAGTCTAACAATTTAACTTCAATATTTGCATCTTTTACAATATCATATACCTTTGCAGCGGTTTCTCTATTCATTCCAGATTCTAATATTTGCCAATCAGGGCGAGTTCCCATATATAAAATACCACCTATTGCACCTAAGGTTAATAAACCAATTAGAACAATACTTACTTTTTGTGGGATTCCTATTGACTTCCAAATCTCAGCCAACGCATTTAATAAATTTCCTACGATACTATCCATTTTAAACTCCTTTTATTTTATAAATTTTATATTTTATAAATGCATACTTCGCAAAATCTATGCCAAGTTAGAGTTTTATTTGCACAAACCGCAAAAAATTTGATGGATTGTTGGATTGTATATGTTCCGAGAAGCACATTAAATTATATCTAACCACAGAGGAACCAAAGTTAAACACTCAGTTTCACAAAGATTTTTTTTTGTTCTTTGTCTCCCACTTAGTCCGCTTTGTTGTAAAATTGGGATTAGGGAGTATATATGTTTTATTTTTGGCTAGTTTCAATAAGGTCTTTACACTTTGAGTTAGAAAAGTCAAAAAAACCGT
>JAOZMT010000424.1 GCA_029934175.1 Victivallales bacterium
ATTTTTAAAATAATCCTGTCTATCTTGAAAATCCTGTTATCCTGTCAAAATAATTATTGGACGATGTAAAGAACAACACCCATATTTTTAAAATACAATACAATTAAATTAATAAAAATCAACAAATTTCTAAAATATTATTAAAAAAATTTGATAAATCTATAAAATAGATATACTTTTAAGTAAAATTAAGTAAAATTAAGTAAAATTAAGTAAAATTAAGTAAAATTAAAATAAAACTAGAGAATATATTATGGAAAATAAAATAAAAATGTTAATAAGAAATGGAAGTTTAGGTGGCTCTAAATTTTCAATTTCAGAAAGAATGACTTGTTTAATTGGAAGGGAACCTGAATGCACAATTCAATTTTCAGATATAGATGATGGTGCCGTTTCTAGGCATCACTGCATTTTAGATTTAACTCCACCAAAAGCAATGATTCGAGATTTAGGTAGCACAAATGGAACTATCATCAATGAAAAATATATAGGTTTAAATCCTGATGAAGAGGAGCATCAGCTTGAAGACTATCTTTTAAAAGATGGAGATGTAATTAGAATAGGAGAAGTGTTGATCAATATAGAAATTATAACAGCTGAAGTAAATTGTAAAGAATGCAATGCAGTTATAGAAGAATCAGAGTTGAAGTTTTGCTTAATTGATGGGGAATATATTTGTGATACTTGTCAGGGGAAATTAAACACAATCGTCCCTTCTGAGCTTGTTGGTTCAGATGAACCTGAATTAGATATAGATGTAACATTAAAACTCTGTGAAAAATGTTTAAAAAATCCTGTTAAATATACAGAATTAAATAGCACTTTATGCAATATTTGTATGGGGGATACATCAGAATATTTAACATCAATATTAAGTTCAGCTCAAACAGAAAATAAACTAGAAGATTTAGACTCTGAAACATCTCTTGATTCATTTAAAATAGAAAAAGTGCTTGGTCAAGGTGGAATGGGAATGGTATATTTAGCAACACATAAAAAGAATAACGAAAAAGTTGCAATTAAAGTTATGCTTCCACAAGTTGCAATGAATAAAAAAGCTCAGCAATCATTTTTACGAGAAGTAAATATAACAAAATGTTTAGAACACGAAAATATTGTCCGTTTAAAAGGCTCTGGGGTTTCTAATGGTTCTTATTTCTTTACTATGGATTATTGCGATGCAGGTTCACTTGATCAACTAATAAAAGATGAAGGACAATTAGATTATAAAATTGCTCTTGATTTTATTTTTCAAATATTAGATGGACTTTATTTAGCACATAATATTTCAATAAAAGATACGAAGATAACAGGATTGACAGATAGTCCTGTATATGGTTTAGTTCATAGAGATATAAAACCTGCTAATATTTTTCTTAAATATGGTGAAAATAATAAAATCATTGCTAAATTAGGAGATTTTGGTTTAGCAAAAGCTTTCGATTCTGCAGGGTTAAGCGGTTGTACTAGAACAGGAGCAGTCGCAGGAACATTATATTTTGTTCCAAGACAACAAGTGATAGATTTTAAATATTCTAAAGCAGATGTGGATTTATGGGCTACTATAGCAACTCTATATTTTATGATAACTGGAAAATCCCCTAGAGACTTTAAAGAAGGAATTGATCCATTAAGATTATTATTGCAATCTTCTCCTATTCCTATTGCAGAAAGAGGTATTAATATTCCTGCAAAACTCGCAAATATAATAGATTTAGCATTAGATGATAGTAGTAATCTTAGGTATGAAAATGCTATGGAACTTAAAAAAGATCTTGAAGAGGCTATATTATGTTAAAAACTTATGGACTAACAGATAAAGGGTTAATTCGTGAGCAAAATGAAGATGCTTTTTTTATTTCGGATAAACAAGGCCTTTATATTGTTTCAGATGGTATGGGTGGGCATTTTCATGGAGAAATTGCATCAAAAATTGTCACTGAATTATTACCTAGACTAATAGAGAAATATTATACAGGAAATTCTTTAGAGCAAGCAATAACTTGGGATGAAATTGAATTTGCAATCACAGACTTAAATAATAAACTTATTGAACATACAAAGAATAAATTAGGTTTAGATGGGATGGGTGCTACACTAGTGATGGCTCTTCATAAAAATAATAAACTTTTAATTGCTCATCTTGGCGATAGTCGAATATATTTATACCGTGATAATCTCTTAAAACGCTTAACTAAAGACCACTCAGTAATAGAAGCTCTTTTGGAAAGTGGAGATTTAACTCCAGATCAAGTTGCAAATTATTCTGGAGGCGAACAAATTACCCAGTTTGTGGGAAAAGAAGGTGCAAGTCCTGCAATTGGGTTAATTAATTTAAAACTAAATGATAAGATTTTATTATGCTCTGATGGATTAACTGGAATGTTAAATGATGAGGATATAACTAATATTTTTGAAAAATATTCAAGTCCATTAGGTATTTGTGATTCTGCAATTAGAAATGCAAAAAAGGCTGGAGGAAAAGATAATATCACATCTTTAGTAATTTCTATTGAATAACTTAGTTCTATTGTCATAGAATTTATTTATGTGAAATTTATCCGAAAAACAGCCTTTTTGATGAAATATCAAAAGGTTAATCTCAAATACATATAGATATATCGGCGTTGTTTTTAATGCCGTCCAACAATTGTTTTGACAGGATCTAAGCACACGAGCCGTAAGCAAGGAAAATAGAAATTACTGGATTTTTAGATG
>JAOZMT010000425.1 GCA_029934175.1 Victivallales bacterium
CAAGTTTATTTTGAAGTTGCGTATTTTCTCTTAATAATTTAGCAGCTTCTTGAACAGTTATATTTTCATTTTCTGCACAAATCGCAAGTGCGTTAACCGCAAAATCTAAAGCCCCTGCACCTGAATTTCGCTTATCAATAAATCCGTTTGGAATAATATCAGACACATCTATGCCAGTAGCTTTTTTTACACTTTCAGCAGTCCAGTTTGTTCTAATATCAGAGAAAAGTTGAGGCATACCAGAAAGAATATTTGCAATCATCATTCCAATTCCATTTTTACAATCATTTTCAGTTGCAACAATAAATGGAGCACGGAAGCCATTCCAATCAAAAGAACTATTGAGCATAGATTCTGTTAAATCAAAATTTGGATATAAATCAGTCCAAGCTCTTTGTCCTTGAGTTCCTGCGGCAATCGCATTATGACCTTGTGCAAGTTCAATATCAGCTTTAAAACCTTGTGCTTTTGCAACTTCTTCATCAGCTAAACGAGGATTACCAATCATTAAATCTCGAACGATTAATGTCATTCTAATTGATTCTTTCAACAGGTCATCATCTTGATAAGGTCTCTCTCCTGTATTAAATTGAAAATCAAATTTATCCTTCATAAAAACAAATGCTTTATCAAGTTCTTCATGATCATAAAAACCATTATCAATTCTTCCACGAACAGTAACCATATCAACAGATACCGCCCCCATTCCAAAATAATGAAGCAGCGTATTTCTGCGAACATCCGAACCAATAATACCCATTGAAACACTTCCAACACCAAGATAATTTTTTCCACGCATTTCAGCAACAGTAACTGCACATCTCGCAAATCTCAATAATCTTTCTGCGACATAAGGTGCGATTTGTGCAGATTCATCTTCTAAATCTGGATTATAAATTGAGAATATAGGACGCTTTTTTTCATCCATAGCAGCACAAAAAGCTTTTAACCAAACAGCTCCAGGACGATTAGTTTGATTTAATCCGTAAGCCGCTTGTGTCCATTCCGAACTTCCAACACCTTGACAAGCTGACATTAATTCATCACTATAAGACCAAGAACGACTAATCCAAATGTTAGCACTAACTCCCTGCTCTGTATAATATTTTTGAGCAACTGCTCCACTTCTTGCACCATAAACAATTTCAGGAGCAACAACAATTTTTGGAGATTGTCCGCATGGCAGAAAAACATTAGCTTTGATTAAGTCATAAACTCTTTCTACCATATCCCATGTTTCTTTAATATTACTTTCATAAGCCCCAGTTCTTCCATCAACAACAGGGGTTAATGCAATAGTTGGAATATGTCCAACTAAATTAGATTTGTTTTCTCCGAATGTGCGTTCCGCATTTTTTAACGCTTCAAAATTTGGTTTTGTCATTTTTTCTCCTTTTTTTTAGCTACAAGCATTGAGCTATTAATAGCATGTTAAATCCGCTCTAAGCGGATAATTATTTAAATTTTCAACCGTTTGCAGTATATTTACTGTCTCTCCATAATATATTTTAAAATTTGGATTAAACTCATTAAGAGTTTTTCCATTTATATAATCTACACATTGACTAGCAATTTCCTCCATAGGATAAAGCACGGAACTTATCTGCGAATTTATTTGTAAAAAACTTTGATTAGCATCCGTTCCTAAAACAGAAAAATCATCTGGAACTTTAAAACCTAAAACTGAAAGAGCATTTATGACTCTATTTGCAAGCATATCATTATGACAGAAAAACGCACTAGGTTTTTCATCTTTAATAACTTTTGTTAGTTGTTTTTGTAAATATGAAGTATCTTTCTTAGGTGTGCTAGAAAAAGGTATTTTCAAAAAAGATGCGTTGAGTTTTTTGCTTTTCATTGTTTTTTGATAACCTTCATTTCGCTGTTCAACCGCCCAACCTTCTTTATCACTTATTCCATCACTAGCCCCGCCATAAACTCTAATAATATTTTTATGATTTTTTTCAATTAAATATTCAGTCCCCAAAACTCCACATTGAATTTCATTAGGCAAAATATTTTTAGCACAACAAATGGGATTAACCAAAGAAATAAGTTTTAAATGTGCATAAATATATTCTGGTATTTCATAAGAAGAACAAGATGGAATTATAATAGCACTATTAAAGTTTCGCAAATTAAATTCATCAAGTATTTTAACCATACTTTCTTCATTATCAGCCGTAGCAATTAACAAAGTAAAACCTAAATCTGACAATTTATTGCGTATAATATTTAGTAAATCAATATAAAACAGTGCATCTAAAACTGGAACCACAGCTCCAACAAGATTACTTTTACCACGAATAATTTCATTAGCTAAAGGATTTGATCTGTAATTATACTTTTTTGCCATTTTCAAAACCTTTTCTTTGGTCTTCTCACTAACACGCCCTTTATTATGCAAAGCACGGTAAACTGTTCCTTGTGATACTCCACATAAGCGGCCTAATTCTATTGAGTTTATTTTTTTCATAATGCGTTTAATTAAACACATATTTAGAAAATTTCAAGTTTTTTCATAAAAAAAAGCATATTTTTATCGTTTACTAATATGCACAAACCGCAAAATAAGTGTTCCATAGAACGCAGGTATAGCAGATTGAACGAATTTACTCAGATTCTAAGCACACGAGCCGTAAGCAAGGAAAATAGAAAACACTGGATTTTTAGATGACCTTAAGCTTGCAACTTATGGATTATTGGATTTTGGAT
>JAOZMT010000426.1 GCA_029934175.1 Victivallales bacterium
CTTTGAGTTTTGGTAATGCACACTTCGCAACTTCTATATTTTCTTCTTTTCCTGCAAATTCAATCTCTTTTGCGATTTGTGCAAATTGTTTTGCCTCAAAATAAACACTGGATCCTTTCAAAGAATGCGCTGAAATATCAATCTCTTTATAATTTAAGTCAGATATTGCTTGTTCTATTTTTTGAATATATATATTTGAATTATCAATATAACCTAATACAAGTGCTTCAAATGCCACTTCATCTTCACGCATTGTAATAAATAAATTTTTTAGATTTAAAATATCATTGTTTTTTTCTTCTTGAAAATCAGTAGAAATTTTTGTTAAATTTGCATACTCTGCTAGAGTAGATTTTAAATCAATTTCTTTTAAAGGTTTAGGAATAAATGCAGTCATTCTATTTTCTAAATACTTCTCTTTATCACCTGCCATAGTATTTGCGGTTAATGCAATAATTGGTAAATCTGCATACTTCGCATTTTTTCTAACTGCACAAGTCGCAGATATTCCATCCATAATAGGCATTTGAATATCCATAAAGACTATTGCATAATCATTATTATAAATTTTTTCGACTGCAATTTTTCCATTCTCAGCAACATCTACCAAACAACCAAAACTTTCTAACATTTTTTTAGCTATCATTTGATTAATCTTGTCGTCTTCTGCCAATAAAACTTTGACTCCTTTAACATTAATATTTTTATTTGTGCGTTTGAAAACTTTTGAAATATTACTGACATCAGCCTTTTCTACTTTTATGAAAAATGAAAAAGATGAACCTTGGCCTAGTTCACTTGAAACAAATATATCTCCACCCATTAATTGTGATAACTTTTTAGAGATTGATAGTCCTAATCCAGTCCCTCCATATTCTTTAGTTGTAGAAGAGTCCGCTTGGACAAAATCATTAAATAATTTTTCTTGATTCTCTTTAGAAATGCCAATTCCTGTATCAATAACAGAAAAATGTAATTCAGATGTTTCCTCCAAAACATTTTTCTCATTTATTTCTAGCGTAACTTCGCCATCTTTTGTGAATTTAATAGCATTATTTATTAAGTTAATTAAGATCTGCTGTAAACGAGTAGCATCTGTAGCATAACATTTACTTTCAGAAATACTATTTTTAACAATAAATTTATTATTATTCACTTCTAATTTATTATGAAACATTGCACTCATATTGCGTATTGCATCTGCTAAATTAAAAGAATCTTTTGTTAATTCCATTTTCCCAGCCTCAATTTTTGAAATATCAAGAATGTCATTAATTAGATCTAATAAACGGTCTGACGAATAATTTATTGTTTTGAGATAATCTTTTTGCTCTTCATTTAAATTTGTTTTTTGTAATAATTGAATAACCCCTGTAATACCATTTAAAGGAGTTCTGATTTCGTGACTCATATTTGCCAAGAATTGAGCTTTTATTTCACTCGCTTCTTGTGCTTTCTTTGTCATTTTATTTGCGTATTGAATTTGCTCTTCAAGATTTTTATGAGATAATTTTAGTTTTCTATTATAAATAATAAGAATGATTGAAATTAATAAAATAACTGCACAAATCGCAGATATTATAAATAGTAATTGTTTTTGTTTTTCAGACATCTTTTTTTCTGGATTATAAATAAACCCGTCAAGAGAATAATCTCCTTTTATCATACCTGTTTCTTTATAAGTTTCAGCAATATGCTCCCATCGCCCAGGATTCATAAAACCTATTTCTATTAAATCTGGCATTATCAGTTTTTGAATTTCAACAGCTTCATATTTAAGAGCTTGAATAGATCTTTTTGCAGAATATTTATTTTTAATTATAGATATAAGTTCATCAGAATTTTCCATAGCATATTCCCAACCTTTTAAACTTGCTTTTCTAAATGCAACAACTTGTTCATGGTTATTATCTAATTTTTTTTTAGATGTAAATAAACCGTCCCCATAAAAATCAATTCCATAAGTTTGAGGTTTGATTATATTTGTTTCAATTCCTTTTTCTTTGAAAACAAAAGGCTCATTTGTTATGTAAGCTAAAATTGCATCAATTTTTTTATTCTTTAATAAACTATAATCTAAATTGTGTCTGATAATATTAATTTTATCATGCCCAATACCTTCTTTTTTTAATGTAGAAATAATTGCGGCATAGTTACTAGAATTAACAAGAACTTTTTTATTAATTAAATCTTGAGGCGTTGATAAATTTGACTCAGCAAGAGTCATTAAAATTAAAGGACTATGTTGAAAAATTGCGGCTAATGCAACAATAGGTTTACCGTTAATAAAATCTATAAGCATATTCGGCAATCCAACTGTGTAATCCGCATTTCCTGATAATAAAAGGTCTGAATAATTTAAATTACCTCCGCCTTCAATAAGTTCGACATCTAAACCTGCATCTTTATAAAATCCTTTTTCCACTGCCGCATAATATCCAGCAAATTGAAATGAGTGTGTCCATTTTAATTGTAACTTGACTTTTTCTAATTTTTCATTTGCATAAATCGCAGATGAAATTATAGCTAATATAATAATGAATTTTATTTTCATTTCATTCCTTTTTTATTTTTTTGCACAAATCGCAAAGTCGTTTAACAAGTTCGTAGTTCTGTCTTTAGACAGAGTTCGTTCACGACGCTTTAGCGAGGGTGATTCGATTTACTCGGAGCGCCGCGCGTCTCGCCGGCACAATGCTTAGATACTGGGT
>JAOZMT010000427.1 GCA_029934175.1 Victivallales bacterium
ATAGTGTCAAAGTGCATGAAATTATTAGTTTAATCACAATGACTAAATTACCTAGAATGCCTAAATATATTCGTGGTGTAATAAATTTAAGAGGATCTATTATACCTGTAATTGATATGAGGTTAAAATGTGGAATGGAAGCTGTTGAAGATACAGAGTCAACTTGTATTATTATTATAGAATTTGAACAGAATAAAGAGCTAATTACAATAGGAATTGTCGTTGATGAGGTTTGTGATGTGAAAGATATTGTTAATTCCCAAGTAGAGAAGACTCCTAGTATTGGAGGAGGTATTGATACAGATTATATTTTAGGTATTGCAACAGTTGAAGATAAAGTTATAATGATATTAGATATAGTCAAAGCATTTTCAAGGGAGGTTAAAGTAGATGAGTAATCAAGAAATTTTATTGGAATCTGGAAATAATGAAATGGAAATAATTGAATTTTATGTTTCAGGTCAACCTTTTGGAGTTAATGTTGCAAAAGTAAATCAAATTATCCAATTTGAAGAAAAATGTTTAACAAATGTCCCTAATAGTCGAGTTGAATTAAAGGGAACATATCAGTATAGAGAACATACAATGCCATTAATTAATTTACAAAAAGCATTGAATAAGCAAACTGTAGAGAAAATTGAAAAACCTTTGATTTTAATTACAGAATTTAATGATATTATATCAGGATTCACTATTGATGGAGTCGATAGAATACATCGTGTTAATTGGAATAAATTGCAACCTATGGGTAATGTATTTGCAAGTGAAAATTCTACTTGTATAGGAACTATTCATATTGAAGAACGAGATATTGTTGTTTTAGATTTAGAGGCTATATTAGCTAAAATTAATCCAAGCACAATTAAGGGTCTTAAATATGAAAAAGATGTTTCAATATCAGAAAAAAAAGAAGCTGAAAAGATAAAACTTTACTTTGCAGAGGATTCAGGACTAATTCGAAATACTGTTGTAACTGGTTTAAAACAAGCAGGATTTCAATTTGCTGGGGTTGCAGAAGATGGTCTTAAAGCATGGAACGATTTAGAAAAAATGGCTGATGATATAACAAGCAAAGGTTATAAAATCAAAGATTTCTTAAATGTAGTTATAACAGATATTGAAATGCCACATAAGGATGGATTGACCCTTTGTAAAAATATTAAGGAGCATTTCGTCTTGAACTCTATCCCAGTTATCTTATTTTCTTCATTAATAAGTGAACAAATGGCAAAAAAATGTGATTCAGTAAATGCAGATGCATACATCGCAAAGCCAAAAACAGAAGGTTTAATAGAACTAATTAAAAAATTAGGAGCTTCGTAATGAAAGAACTAAATAAAACTGTTATTAAAGATACTGTTAAAGTTGATTCAGATAGACTTTATAAACTTGTAGATGCCATTGGAGAACTTGTTATTGCAGAGACTATGATTTTACAGTCAGAGTCTATTGCAAAACTAAATGATAATGAACTCGATAAAAATTTAACACATCTTGATAAAATAACGCGAGAGTTACAAGAAATGGGAACTTCCTTACGAATGGTTCCTGTGCGTGGGGTTTTTCAAAAAATGGCTCGGTTAGTCCGTGATCTATCTAAAAAGATGAATAAAGATATTGAATTTATCATGACTGGAGAAGATACAGAATTAGATAAAACTGTTGTGGATAAAATTGGCGATCCGTTAGTGCATATGATAAGAAATTCAATAGACCATGGAATAGAACCAACAAGCGATGAAAGGTTATCGTCAGGCAAGCCAGCAAAGGCAAGAATAGAATTAAAGGCTTTTCATAAAGGCGGCAATATTCATATAGAAGTTGTTGATGATGGTCGTGGTATAAATAAAGATGCAGTTCTTGCAAAAGCTATAGAGAATGAGGTTATATCAAAAGATGATAATTTATCAGACAAAGAAATAAATAATTTGATTTTTGCAGCAGGATTTTCTACAGCTGAAAAACTGACAGAAGTATCAGGCAGAGGTGTAGGAATGGATGTTGTTAGAAAAAATATAGAGAGTTTGCGTGGACATGTTGATATAGAATCAACGCAAGGAAAAGGGAGCACATTCACTATTAAACTACCTTTAACTTTAGCTATTATTGATGGTATGATTATATCTTCTGCATCTGAAAAATATATTTTACCAACAATGTCAATTGTGACATCTGTCCAAGTAAGTAAAGATGAAATAAAGAGTATTCAACATAAAGGTGAATTATTTGAATTGCAAAATGAATTAATTCCTGTTTTTGCTCTCAAAAAAGTTTTTGAGTTAAGCGGAACGACAAAAGAAAGTGATAAAGCACTAATTGTTGTAGTTGAAAATGATGGAAAAAAATTAGGGATTATTGTAGATGAATTATTAGGACAGCAGCAAATCGTTATTAAAAATCTCGGAGGATATCTCAAAGATATCAAGGGAGTTTCAGGTGGAGCCATTATGCCAGATGGAACTATAGGTTTAATTTTAGATATTTCAAGTCTCTTATTAATGATTAATAAGTAATAACATGTCTTAATAAAACGGAGTGCCACCATCTCGGTGGCAGGAAGACTTTTTTACCACGAAAAACACGAAAAGAGGAGTTTTTGTTTGCGATTTATGCAATATTATATTTCATAAATAGTATAGCGAGGCTTTTCTTTTCTTTCATTGGTTATTGGAAATTCCTTGTTGAATATTGGATTGTTGGATTGTTGGATT
>JAOZMT010000428.1 GCA_029934175.1 Victivallales bacterium
ATTCAAACAGTTAAAAAGTATGAATACTCACTTTTCAACAGTTTGAAAGATGTATTTTTAGTATGCAAATAACAATTCTGAATATTTAGGTAAAGGCCATTTATTATCATCAATTTTTGATTCTAAAGCATCAATACTTGTCCTTAATTCCTCTATTTTCAAAATCATATCTTGAACATTTTTTTCAGAAATAGCATTTTTGAGTTCATCGATACTATTACTAGCATCATCAATCAAACTTCCTATGATGTCTATTTTATTCTCAATTCCTTCTTGCCCGAATTCAATGTCAAGTGTTCTCAAATTCAACAGTGCCGTTGTCAAATCAGTCAATTCTTCCACAGCAACAGGTAAAATCATAGTATCTGCCATATCAACAGCTAATTCAGCTTCAATTTGAATTGTCATTTCATATTGCTCTTTATATACAGCATAACGAGATTCCAATTCAACTTTACTTAAAACATTATATTTTCCAAATAAATCAATACTTTTATTTGTTAACAGAGCTTTTAAGGCTTCTGGAGTTTTCTTTAAATTAGGTAAACCACGCTTTTCTGCTTCTTTAACCCAATCTTCACTATATCCATCTCCATTAAATAAAACTTTTTTGTGTTTTTTGACAATATCTTGCAATAAAGTTTGAAGAGTTTTAGTTATATTGTCTGACTTTTCTAAAATTGTAGCAATTTCATCTAAAGCCTCTGCAACGGCAGTATTAATTACAACATTTGGACCAGCACAAGATTGTTCAGAACCAGGAGCTCTAAATTCAAATTTATTACCTGTAAATGCAAATGGACTTGTCCTATTTCTATCTGTTGTATCTTTAGGAAGTTTTGGTAGTGTATCAACCCCTATATTTAAAGTTGTTTTATTTGATGAATTTTCAACTTTTCCTCTTTCTATTTGCTCTATAATATCATATAGTTGATCTCCTAAGAAAATAGAAATAATAGCAGGTGGAGCTTCATTTGCTCCTAATCTATGGTCATTACCAGCAGATGCAACTGATGCCCTTAATAAATCTGCATGTGTATCAACAGCTTTTATTACTGCACATAAAAATGTTAGAAAAACAGCATCATCATGTGGATTATCGCCTGGCTTCATAAGATTTTTGCCACCTGGAGTAGAAATATTCCAGTTATTATGCTTTCCATTTCCATTGATACCAGCGAAAGGTTTTTCATGCATTAAAGCAGCTAAACCATGTCTATCTGCAACTCTTCTTATAGTCTCCATAACCATCATATTATGGTCAGTAGCAAGATTTAATGTTTCATAAGTACATGCAATTTCAAATTCTGCAGGAGCAACTTCATTATGTCTAGTTTTTGATGGGATAGCAAGTTTCCATAATTCTAAATCAATTTCTTCCATACATGCAATAATTCTGCTTTTAATAGCTCCAAAATAATGATCATCTAACTGTTGATGTTTTGGAGGAGTGTTACCAAAAATAGTTCTTCCTGCTTGAATTAAATCTGGGCGTGCAAGAAATAACTCTTTATCAATTAAAAAATATTCTTGTTCAGGTCCTAATGAAGTAATAGCCATCCCATCAGAATCTTCATCAAAGCATGCTAAAACTCTTTTTGCTTGAGTTGAAATAGCTTGCATAGAACGCAATAAAGGAGTTTTTTTATCAAGCGCCTCTCCTGTGTAAGAGCAAAATGCAGTAGGTATACAAAGAGTAGCACCTGCTTTAGATCTCTTAATAAAAGCAGGACTTGTTGGATCCCAAGCTGTATAACCGCGAGCTTCAAAAGTTGCTCTAATCCCACCATTTGGAAAACTTGATGCGTCTGGCTCTCCTTGAATTAATTCCTTTCCTGAAAAATTAAGAATAACTCCTCCTTCCCCATCAGGATCAATAAAAGAATCATGTTTTTCTGCTGTAGTTCCTGTTAAAGGTTGGAACCAATGTGTATAATGACTTGCTCCTTGTTCTATTGCCCAATTCTTCATTGCTTCAGCAACAGCATCTGCTATGTCAATATCTAATGATAAACCCTTTGATATCGTTGCTTTTAATTTTTTAAAAGTATCCTTTGGTAATTCTTTTTCCATAACTTTCAATGTAAAGGCATTCTTTCCATAAATGGCACTAACATCTGCTGTTTCTAAATTTTCTATATCTGATTCTCTTGCTGCAATATTTGCAACTGCTGTTTTACGAATAGACTCTTTCATAGTAATATTTCCTTATATTTTATATTTAGTTGTTTACCTTATATTATAACTATATATTTTTTTGAGAGAAAGTCAAATGAAAATAACTTTTTTATTGATATTTATTTATAATCCACAATTTTATTGTAAATTTATAAATACTTCTTTATCTGTAAAATTTTTCTATTTTCTTTGTATTATCTCCAAAACAGTGTACAAAAAGCATAAAAATAAAATTGCCACTTAGATGTCAATTGTCTATATCGTAATAACTATAGAGGCTGTCGATTTAATCTAACAATCTCCTAAATACCTGCTAACAAACATAGTGCAACCCTTTCACTGTTGTAGTTTTGTTGTTAGTCTCCGTAGGTTAAAACCTATGAAAACAGTCTGAATGTGAATTTAAAGATTTAAAATTTTTCAATAATCAATATTCAACACGGAATATCCAATATTCAAGTAAAGAATTCCTAAATGCAACATCATATAAAGCAATAATTTCCCCTCTCAAAATTTTATACATAGATAGT
>JAOZMT010000429.1 GCA_029934175.1 Victivallales bacterium
TAGGAGTTACTTTGACAATATTTACAATATCCCTGCTTTTATGGGGGCTTTTTTCTGCGACTTGTGCAGTTTTCTTTTTTAAGTTAAGTGAAAATAATTTATCAAAATGGGAGCGTTTGCCCCGTAATTCAAAACTTGGTGCAGTTTTAGCATTTTTTGCTTTATTATGGTGTATTCCACATATAAAACCGCTACTTCCTACGATGACAAGCTTTCTTTTGCCTACTGCAATTGTTGTGACTATCCTTTCTTATAAATATTTAGACTATCTGTTTTCAAGAGCTTTAGGTGGTTTTATCATTCTACTTGCTCATTTCTTTTTAAGTTCATCATTTGCAGAACATTCTGTTTTATCTCCAGTTATTGCCTCTTTTTGTTATATTATTGGTATTATGGGGTTATTTTTTGCAGGAAAACCTTGGACTTTTAGAGATGTTATTAGAAAAGCTGCGAAGTGTGCAAAGTGGAAATTTGCTTTGTCTGGATTTTTTGCACTGTTCGCAATTGTAGCATTGATAAATGTTGCACTAATCGCAAAATGAATATAGATTTTGATATAAAACAACTCGCTACAGAATGCGGAGTTGCGAACTATGCAACATTCCTTGAACAAAGTGAAAAATTGTATAATCTACTGACAGAAGAAAATTCTATTACAAATCTTACTCGAATTCAAACAGAAAATGACTTTTGGAATAAACATGTTGCAGATTCTTTGTTAATCGCTAAATATTTTAAAAACTTGGCTTCTGATAATTTGAATATATTAGATATCGGATGTGGTGCAGGATTTCCATCAATTGTTTTGGCTATTGCGTTCGAAAATTTATCAATTACTGCTGTTGATTCAATTGCAAAAAAAACAAATTTTGTTCAATTGGCAAAAGAAAAATTAAATTTAAATAATTTAACTGTTGTATGTGGAAGAGGAAGAGAGCTAAATAGACAAGATAAATATTTAGGAAAATTCGATATAATTACAGCGCGTGCAATGAGTGAAATAAAAAATATTCATAGAGAGACAAAACGAATGTTATCAACTTCTGGCAGATACATTTTATATAAGACACCTGAACAAGCATCTCAGGAATTACCGATTATAAATAAATTAACAAAAAAAAGTGGTGTTATTTGGGAACAAAGTGAGAATTTTTCATTACCTTTAAATAATGGCACACGAACTTTTGTTTTTACAAAATGAATCCTATAGGCTATTTTTCTACAGATCGAAAATATAAATATGAGCAACCAAGACAGGGTGTGTTTGCAGAAGACATTGGAATTATCACATTAAATTCACAGCAAAATTTTGAACAAGCCTTAGATGATTTAATAGGCTTTGAAAGAATCTGGATTATTTATTTATTTCATCAAAATTCAAATTGGAAACCAAAAGTTTTACCTCCACGAACTGCAGATAATAAAAAGAAGGGACTTTTTGCAACTAGATCTCCACACAGACCTAATTCAATTGGAATGACTTGTGCTAAACTTTTGAAAATTGATAAACTTAAAATTCATATTACAAACTTTGATATGTTAGATGAAACTCCTGTTTTAGATATAAAACCATATATCCCATATTGTGATTCTTTTGAAAAGTCTAAAGCAGGATGGGTAGACTTAAAAAACGATAAAGAATATACCATTAATTTTGCACAAATCGCATTAAATCAAATGCTGTGGATAAAAGAAAAGTTACAATTAGATTTAATAAATTTCACAAAAATACAACTTAGTTATGAGCCTATTAATACAAACAAAAAACGAATTCAATGCTTCAATATAGTAACAGGTGAGTATATTTTATCTTGTCGCACTTGGAGAATTTATTTTATTTTAAAAGAAAATAGTATAGACATTCTGAAAGTTATTACTGGGTACAATGAAAATGATTTAAAAAATATTAACGACAACCCATATAATGATAAATTAGAACATTTGGAATTTATCCGCCAAATGGAAATGTAAAAAAATTAGGTATCTTCTTTAAAAACAGTTGTCACACCTTCAATTTATTATAAACTCTTTTATCTACCAACGGTTAATTTTGTTAAGGCTATTTGTGGGGGAATAATACAGATTTCCGTGAAGAGGCATAAAAGGTCTATTTTAATACTTAAAGTATTGAATATTAGATCGATGTTATAAAAATGTAGAAGAGGCTAAGAAAGCTGATGAAGCTATTCAAGTTTATTGGGAATTAAATAATCAGAATATGAAAAGAGAACTCGGTGCTTTAGTAGAGGTTGAAGAATAATTGTCGACAAAACTCAATATAGTTTTAACTTATGAGCAAGAAGATGAAATTGAATATAAATCATATAAATTTAAAGTCCTACCTATTTGGAAATTGTTGTTATATTTTAAAAAATAATATTTACGAATTTTACAAATTTTATTTATTTAATCAAAGTTTCTTGTATAACTGAAATTTTATGTTATATTATAAAAAGTTTCAATTATAATTTAAGGTATTACAGGGGGAGTTATGTTAATAGAAAGAAAAAAGTATTTAAAACAGATTGAAGGATATATTAATACGCCTATTATTAAGATTTTAACGGGAATGCGTCGTTCTGGCAAAAGCTGTTTAATGAAACTTTTGATAGAAAAATTGAAAAACGATGGGATTTTAGATAGTCACATAATCTACATTAATAAAGAGTTATTAGAATTTGATAAAATAAAAACTTATTTAAATT
>JAOZMT010000430.1 GCA_029934175.1 Victivallales bacterium
AACACTGGAGTTGATATTGGAACAAACAACAGAAAAGATGATGGAGATGACTGGTAGGTCATAGACTTCAAATTAATAAGAGAGAGGGTAACCTCTCTCTTTTTCTTTTTGATAATGTTAAAAATAATCATCTTAAGCAAAATATTTTGCTTAAGATGATTATTTTTAAATAAAAGATGAAATTTTTGTCAGTAGACAAGATATTAATAATTTCATCACGAATATAAGTCATAGTTCAAATTTTTAAACAAAAAAAGGAGTTCAAAAATGAACAAGAAAACAACAACAACAGTAGTAGTGGTGAGTCTTTTAGGTTTAGGAAGTGTATTTGCACAAGACGCAAGTGTTACTCTTACAACAAAAAATGAATCAAATCGTATTAATGCTACAAATAGTAAGGTTAATGCAGGAATTCAAGCAAAAGATAGCTTTTCTATTTCAAATTCACAATTAAATGTTAATAATAAAATTAAAACAATTGATGCAACAAATCGTTCGGTTGTTGAAGCAGGTGTTCAAGCTAATAATGCAAACATCTCTAATTCTACTATGAATATAGCCAACAATGTAAAAGCTATTCGTGCAAGCGATAAATCTTCTGTTATCACAGGAGCTGATATTCAAAACTCTACTCTTAAAAATTCTGAAATAAAAACAAATACAAAAGTTGGTAAAATTACAGCTAGTAACAATTCAACAATTGTAACAGGAGTCCAAGCGAAAAATTCAAATATTGAAAATTCAAATATTAAAGTTAAGACTGATTTAGGGATAATTCAAGCTCATAATAATTCTTTGGTAAATACTGGAGTTCAAGCTAACAACTCTACTATCAAAAGTTCTACTATTAATATCAGCACAACTTCATCTCCTGATAGAGATCCTGCGGCTTATAATAATTCTTCAATTAATACTGGGCTTCAAGCAAATAGTTCTACTATTAAAAATTCTAATATTAGAGTTTCAACTAAGATTGGTTCAGGAGATATTATTGCAAAAAATAATTCTTCTATAAATACTGGTGTTCAAGCAAATAATTCTACAATAAAAAATGCAACAATGCAATCAAACACGAGAGTTGATGGTATTTATTCAACTAATAACTCTGATATCAGCTCTGGAATCCGTGCGAACAATGCAACTGTTGCAAACTCTAATTTACATACAACGACTGATGCAATTACAATTAATGCAAAAAATAGTTCTAAAGTAAATACTGGAATAAATGTTTCAAATTCAAATATCAAAAACTCTACAATGAAATCAAATTCATACTTAGGAAATGTCCGAGCGAGTAATGGTTCTAAAGTTAATACTGGAATTATGGCTAAAAATACGAATATTAGAAATTCAACAATATCAAGTAATACTAATATGGGGAATGGAAATATTAATGCAAGCAATGGTTCTAGAATTAACACTGGTGCGATTCTTAATAATTCCAACATTTCAAACTCTAGAATTAAAACCAATACAATTGCTAATTCTATAAATGCTAACAATAATTCTAGAGTTAATACTGGTGCGATTGTTACAAATTCTAATGTTATGAACTCAACAATGAGAACTAATACAAGTGTAGGAAAAATTAATGCCTATAATGGTTCTAAAGTTAATACTGGAATAAATATAACAGAATCTAATATTAGAAACACTCAAATAAAATCTAATACAAATGCAGGACAAATAAATGCTAGCAATGGTTCTAATGTTAATACTGGAGTAAATATTCATGGAGCATATAGCAATAATGTAAAAATGACTACTGGCACAAATGTAAAAACTATTAATGCAAGACAAGGCGCTGATGTTAATACAGGTGTTGATTTAGGAACAAATAATAGACAAAGAAGCGGAAACGATTGGTAAATTAATAAAAAGAGAGAGCTAAAACTCTCTCTTTCAATTAGGAGATATTATGAATTTTATTAAAACTTTTATTGTTTTATTTTTATTAAACAATGTAAATGTATTATTTGCTTTACCAGAATTATCAAATACTGAAATTTCAACAAAAACTAATATTGGGGATATTTCAATAACAAAAGGAACTGCAAAGATTGGTCATGTGAGAATTCAAAAAAGAGCACAACGTGTAAAAATAAAGACTAAAGTCTCTGCTAGAAGAATTAGTTCTAAAAAAGGAACTGTTAATATAGGAAGTATTCATACTGACAATATTAAAAATACGAATCTTACAACTGAAGTCCATATTGGAAATGAAACTTTCAAGAAAGATACAAATATAGGGATTATCACAACAGACAAGTTTGACGAAAGTGCTCAAAATATTGGAACGATTTCAATAGAAAGTAACTCTAAGGTTAAAGAAGCTACAGTTAAGGTAGGTGGCTCTTTTACAGATAGAATGAAAGCTAAGCATAAAACAAAACATAATGCAGATACTGCTGGTGTTGATTCTAGAGGAATTAAAAATGAATATGTAAGTAAAAAAGAATACAAAAAAGCTATGCGTAAGGGAGAATCTATTGGAAATGTAAAAGTGGGAAAAGGTGATAAAGGAGCGAAAGTTTTTATCGATACCGGTGAAAGAAAAAAAGGTTTTGATGACGATGATGATGATGATGAATTTTAATAACAAAATTTAAATAATAATAAAAGGAGAAAAAATGAGAAAGAATTTACAATTCGCAAAAAAAGTGCTCGCTTTTTCTGCTATAACGACATTA
>JAOZMT010000044.1 GCA_029934175.1 Victivallales bacterium
AATATTAAACGATTATTAAAAGGAACTGAAAATCGTTTTGAAAAGAAAGAAAAAGCTCTTAACAAATAAAAAAATGGAAATAATATGGATTTTAAAAAGAAAGCAGATTTAATATGGGAAGTCGCAAATTTATTGCGTGGAGATTATAAACAATCTGATTATGGTAAAGTAATTTTACCTTTAACAGTTTTGAGACGGTTAGATTGCGTGTTAAAACCTACCAAACAAAAAGTTTTAGATCATTTAGAAACAATAAAAGATAAACCTGATAATGTAAAAGATTTGATCTTAAATAAAATAGCTGGACATAGGTTTCATAATAGAAGTCCGTTTGATTTTGAAAAATTAAAAAATGAACCAAATAAAGTTGCAGCAAATTTGAGGAACTTCGTTAATAATTTTTCTTCAAGTGCTAGAGAAATTATTGAATATTTTAACTTTGATGATCAAATTGAAAAAATGGACAATCCACAATCTGACATTCTTTTTCTTATTGTTCAAGAATTTGCTGATATAGACCTTTCTGATATGGATAGTATGGAAATGGGATATGTTTTTGAAGAACTAATAAGAAAATTTGCAGAACAATCCAATGAAACAGCAGGGGAACATTTTACACCTAGAGAAGTTATTAAACTTATGGTGAATTTGTTATTTATTGCGGATGACGCAAGTTTGACAAAAGAAGGAATTGTAAAAACTCTTTATGATCCAGCTTGTGGAACAGGCGGAATGCTTTCTATTGGAGAACAACATTTACACAGTTTTAATAAAGAAGCTAAACTTGAAGTTTTTGGACAAGAAATAAATCCTGAATCTTATGCTATTTGTAAATCTGATATGTTAATAAAAGGACAAAATCCTGCAAATATAAAGTTTGGAAATAGTTTTACTATTGATGGGTTAGAAGATGAGAAATTCGATTATATGCTTTCAAATCCACCTTTTGGAGTTGATTGGAAAAAAGCTCAGAAAATTATTAAAGTTGAAAATGAGGATAAAGGTTATTCAGGTCGTTTTGGTGCTGGATTGCCACGAATAAATGATGGTTCTTTACTTTTTTTACAACACATGATTTCAAAAGTAAAAACAAGTGGAACGAGAATAGGAATAGTTTTTAATGGTTCTCCATTATTTACAGGTCAAGCTGAAAGCGGAGAAAGTAATATTAGAAAATGGATAATTGAAAAAGATATGCTTGAAGCTGTTATTGCTTTGCCTGATCAACTCTTTTATAATACTGGTATTGCAACTTATATTTGGATTGTTAATAATAAAAAATGCGAAGAACGCAAAGGTAAAGTTCAATTAATTAATGCGACTGGTCAAAAAGATGAAGAGTTAATTGAAGAAGGAAAGTTAGATTTTAATAGATTTTTTGATAAAATGACAAAGAGTTTAGGCAATAAACGAAAAAAAATAATTGAAAATTCTGAAACAAAAGGTATTGGATTTATTACAAAGCTTTATGGCGATTTTGAAGAAAATGATTTTGTTAAGATTTATCCTAATGATTTTTTCGGATATCATAGAGTTACTGTAGAAAGTCCAATGGTAAATGAAAAAAATCAACCTGTTAAAGATAAAAAAGGAAAATCAAAAGCTGACCCTAAAAAACGAGATTATGAAAATATTCCTTTTTTGAAACAAGTAGAGATAAACGGTAGTTTGTCTCTTGTTCCACAAACCATTGATGAATATTTTAAAAGAGAAGTTAAACCTCATTTACCTAATGCTTGGATTGATAAAAAGAAAACAAAAATTGGTTATGAAATAAATTTCACTAAGTATTTTTATGAATTTAAACCTCTTCGTTCATTATCTGATATTAAGGCGGATATTTTGGCTTTAGAAGAATCTTCTTTAGAACTAGAGAAAAAGGTTTTGATCTAATGAAAAATGAAATTTTTGAAGGAACGAAAGTAAAATATAAAAAGCCTTATTTTACTTTAAGGCGTTTAAGTAAAATAAGAGAATCTATATTTTACTTTGGAGGACATTGTGGATATTAATAAATTAGCTCAAAATCTGAATGATATTATAAAAAAAGCTTATACAAGATTAACTTGTGCAAAAAATGCACAGGTTGAGAAAACATCAATTTGTAAGAACTTCTTACAAGTTCTACAAGAAATATAAAAAAGGAATCAATATGAAAGTAAAATTAAATCAAGCTGTAAAAATGCTTTTCGGTAAATCATCTCTTGAAATGATTTATTTTGAAGCGATTGCAAATTCTTTGGATGCAAATGCAACCGAAATTAATATAAAAATTGAAATAGAAAACTTTAAGAAATCTAATAGTTTAAAGATTAACATATCTGACAATGGAGAAGGTTTTACAGATGAAAGATATAAAAAGTTTTCAAATTTGTTTGATGTTGAGGAGGATTCTCATAAAGGGATCGGAAGACTTGTATATTTATGTTATTTTAACAATGTAAAGGTTACAAGTTGTTATGAAGAAAATAAAAAAAGAGAATTTAATTTTTCTGAAAAGTTTGGCGAAAAAAGTGATACTATCACTGATATTGAAAATGTGCAGTCAAGCACTATTTTTGAAATGAAAGACTATAGTTTAACAAAATTAGCAAAACATGAATTTATACAATCAGAATATTTGAAATATAGAATTTTAGAAAAATTTATTTCAAGATTATTTCTATATAAGAAAGATAATAAACAAGTTGTTATTAATATAGAAAGTGTAATTGATAATCATTCTTTTAAAGAAAAAATCACTAATTATGATATTCCAGATTTTACAATGATTGAATTAAAGCAGAGTATTACCAATAGCATAGATTTAATTAATAAATTTTCTTTATACTATTCAATTGAAAAAGTAGATCCACTGAAGAGAGGATTAACAACGGCTATTTCAGTTGATAATAGAACTCATAAACTTGATATTATTGCAGAAGAAAATATACCAATTGATTATAAAATGACTTTTCTTTTGTATTCTGATTATTTTATTGGGAAAGTTGAGCAAGACAGACAAAATCATTCCCTTTCAACACAGGAAACAAATACTATAAAAAATGTTTTTCAAAATGAAATATCTAAACTTATAGAAAAGGCTATACCAAAAATAGTAACACGAAATCAAAATACACAGAATGAACTTATAAATACTTATCCTCATTTAGACGGTTATTTTGTTCCTGATAATATTGGATACATATCAAGAGAGAATGTTCTCAAAGATGCACAAAAAGAATTTTTGAAAGACCAAAAAGAGTTGCTTGAAGCAGGCACTTTAAATGATAAGCAATACGATAAAGCTATGGAAATGTCTTCTCGTTCTCTTGCAGAATATGTTTTGTACAGAGAAAAAATAATAAATAAACTAGGAGATATTACAGATAAAAATTCAGAGGCAGACATTCATAATATTATTATCCCTCAAAATTCAGTATTAAAAGATAATTCTGATTTATTAACCATTTATAAAAATAATCTTTGGTTGCTTGATGACAAATATATGACATATAGCACTGCTATGAGTGAAAAATCAATGAAAAATATTTTAGAAGAAATCACTCAAGAAAAAGTTCTTGATAAAGATAATTCAACTCCTGATATTGCTGTTATTTTTTCTAATGATCCTAAAGAGGAAGAAAATAAAACGGTTGATGTTGTTATTGTTGAATTAAAAAAACGAGGTATTCAATTAGCGAAAACAGAAGAGGTTATAAGTCAGCTTAATCAAAGGGCAAGGAAACTAATGCATTTATATCCAAATAAAATTCAACGAATTTGGTTTTATGGTATTGTAGAATTTAATGATGAATTTAAATTATCTCTAAAAGATGGTGGATATACACCTTTATATTCAAAAGATTGTCTTTATTACAAAGAAAATAAAATTCATTTAAATGTTAATGATACACAACCTTATATGATAGGAACATATATTTTATCAATTGATGCATTCATTGAAGATGCAAAAGCAAGAAATTCAACATTTTTACAAATTCTAAAAAATAGTTTTAAAAATGAACATGAATAAATACAAAAAATATAAAGATAGTGGTATAGAATGGATTGGAGATATTCCTAAACATTGGGAAGTTAAAAAACTTTCTTATTGCTTTGATATAATTGGAAGTGGCACGACACCAAAATCCAATAATTCAGAATATTACAACAATGGAAGTTATAATTGGCTTCAAACAGGAGATTTAAATAATAATAAAATATTAAAAACTTCAAAAAAAATAACAGACAAAGCATTAGAAGATTATTCAACTTTAAGATTTTATCCAAAAGGAGGTCTTGTTATTGCAATGTATGGTGCAACCATTGGCAAAACAGGTCTTTTGAAAATCGAAACTACGACAAATCAAGCTTGTTGTGTTCTAGCTGAACCAAAAGAAATAATATCTGAGTTTGTTTTTTATTGGTTTAATTCAGCAAAAAAACATATTATTTCTATGAGTTATGGAGGTGGACAACCAAACATAAATCAAGAAATGATAAGATTTTTAAAATTACAATTGCCTCCAAAATTAGAACAAAATGCAATCGCAAATTATCTTGATCGTAAAACGGCTGAAATAGATGAGCTTATTTCACAAAAAGAAAAACTATTAGACTTTTATGAAGAAGAAAAAAAAGGAATTATAAATCAAGCTGTTACAAAAGGCATTAATCCTGATGTTAAACTTAAAGATAGTGATATTGATTGGTTAGGTGAAATACCTGAACATTGGGAAGAAAAAAAACTTAGATATTTAATTACGATATTAAGTGGATATTCGCCTGAACAATGCAAACCTACAAGAATAGGAGAAATTGAATATATTAAAGTTAATGAGATAGACAAGAACTGTTTATATATCAAACCTTCTTCTTTTTATACAAAAAAGGAATATAAAACAATTGATGAAAATTCATTATTATTCCCCAAGAGGGGTGCTGCAATAGCATTAAATAAAGTAGGTATCGTTGATAGACCAGTTGCTTTTGATACAAATTTAATGGGAGTCAAGCTAAATCAAGAAAGAATAAATGTGAAATATATTGCATATCTAATTAAGAATTTTTCTCTAATTTCAATTGCAGATACATCAACAATCCCACAAATTAATAATAAACATATAAACCCTTTTATTATTCCTTTACCACCATTGAATGAACAATCCAAAATAGTATCACATATTGAAAAAGAAATATCCCTAATAGATGCGAAAGTCGCAAAAACGCAGAGATTAATAGAATTGCAAAAAGAATATAAAACGGCACTAATATCAGAAGTTGTAACAGGCAAAATAAAAATAATAGAGGAGGATATATAATGAGAGGATTTATGTTAGATATTCCATTGCAAAATCAAAATTTCAAAGCGTTATTTAGTAACGGAGTTAAATTTAATGTCCCTAAATTTCAAAGGGATTATGCTTGGGATTTAGAGCAATGGGAGGAATTGTGGGAGGATATTCTAGGTCTTGATAAAGAAGAAGATTATCACTATATGGGATATATCGTTTTACAACAAAAAAGCCAAGATGAATTTGTAATAATAGATGGACAGCAGAGACTTGTTACTTTATCAATAATGATTCTTGCATTAATGGGTAAGATACAATCTTTAATTGATAATAAAATAGATGTTTTGGAGAATAAAGAAAGATTAAAACTTATAAATAACAGATATATAGGAACAATAAGTGCTGTTACATTAAATGTATCTAACAAACTTAATTTAAATCGAAACAACAAACGACATTTTAGAGAGTTATCAACAAATTTAACTTCATTAAGGGAATCTCGTATTACTAAAACGAATTCTCTACTGAATGATGCATTTGATTTTTTTTCAGAAAAAATAAATTTTCAAGAAATTAAAGAACTCGCAGAATTACTTGAAAAAGTAGGTAATCAACTTATTTTTACAAAAATTATTGCAGAGGATAATATAAATGCATACAAGATATTTGAAACATTGAATGCTAGAGGAATGCAATTATCAAATGCAGATTTATTAAAAAACTATATTTTTACTGTTCTTGATTCCGATGAACTTTTATCTAATGAACAATTAAACATACTTGATGAAGACTGGGCTGTAATTATTTCACAACTAGGAATAAATGATTTTTCTAATTTTATAAGATGTCATCATAACATGCAAAAAGAATTAATTCCTAAACATCTTTTATACAATTCAATTAAAAAAATTGCTAATAGTCCTAAAGCCGCTAATGAATATTTTAAATCATTAAAAAAATATGTTTCAATTTATACAGATTTAGTTGAAGGAAGAGAAGAGTTTTGTAAAAGATATGGAAATTCAGCTAGCGATATAAAACACTATTTAGATTGTTTTAAATTATTTGACATTAAAACTCCTTATTCTTTATTAATGTCTATTTCCTTAGGAAAATTTTCAGATGAAGAATTTACACTAACATTAAAATATATCTATGAATTATCAATTCGTTATAATGTTATTTGTAAATTATCACCTAAAGAACAAGATAAAAAATATAACAAAATTGCTATAAAAATATTTAATGGAGAATTTAAAAGAGCTAGTCATATAAAAAATAGCGAAGAGTTTAAAAACTTATATCCTAGTGATAAGACATTTATTTCAGCTTTTACTTCTTTTTCCTTACCAAGTCGAAGATTTTCAAAACAAATAAGATTTTTATTGGCGGAAATAGAAAATATATTGGGAAGAAAAACAAATTTCATGTATACAAATCTTGAACATATCTGCCCTTATAATGTTACAAAAGAGTGGGCGGAACATTTTAATAATGGCGATGAAGTATATCAAATTTATGATAAAATAGCAAATATGGTTTTGCTTGAAAAAGATGATTTAAAACGAGCAAGTTTTATTGATAAGAAAAAATATTATAAAGAAAGTGGTTTTGAACTTGCTAAAAAAGTTTCAAAATATGATGAGTGGGATTCATTTCAATTTTCAGCTCATCAATCATGGCTTGCGGAACAAGCAGTAAAAACTTGGCGTGTGGATTATGAGTAATATCACAAATGAAAATACATTTGAACGAGCTATTATTCAATCTTTAATTGATAATGGAGGATATGAGTTAGGGAATTCATTAGATTATGATTCAAAGATAGGTTTATTTAAAGAGGATATTTTAAATTTTTTGCGAGATACGCAATCTAAGAACTGGGATAAGATATCTGGTATTCATGGCGAAAATGTTGAAAATAGAGTAATTCAACGAATTTGTAAAGAAATGGATTTGCGAGGTTGTCTTGATGTTATTAGAAATGGTTTTATTGATTATGGAGTTCGTTTTAAGTTAGTACATTTCAAACCTGAATCAAAACTTAATCCTGAAACACAAGAGTTGTATGAAAAAAATCAACTTAAAATAGTTAGACAACTTTATTATTCTTCTAAAAATAAAAATTCTGTTGATTTGGTTATTTCTTTAAATGGTATTCCTGTTGCAACCATAGAGCTAAAAAATCATTTTACAGGACAAAGCACAAATAATGCTAAAAAACAATTCGTAACAACTCGTGATAATAGAGAATCTTTATTTGCTTTTAAAAAGCGATCATTAGTTCATTTTGCTGTTGATGACGAAGATATTTTTATGACTACAAAAATTGATGGAAATAAAACATATTGGTTACCATTCAATAAGGGCGATAATAAAGGGAAAGGAAATCCTGTAAATCCAAATGGATATAAAACGGATTATCTTTGGGGGAAAGTTTTAATAAAAGATAGTTGGCTTGATATTGTTCAAAATTTTATACATTTACAGACCGAAGAAATCGAAATTGATGGTAAAGTTTTCAAAAAAGAAAAATTGATTTTTCCTCGTTATCATCAATTGGATGTTGTTAGACAAATTACCAGTGATGCTAAACAAAACGGTGTGGGGAATAATTATCTTGTTCAACATTCAGCAGGTTCAGGAAAAAGTAATTCTATTGCTTGGTTATCTTATCGATTATCGACATTGCACAATAAAGAAGATATGAGAATCTTTGATAGTGTGATTGTTGTAACTGATCGTAGAGTTTTAGATCAACAGTTACAAAATACGATTTATCAATTTGAACATAAAACTGGTGTTGTGCAAAAAATAGATAAAGATAGTTCTCAATTAGCAAGTGCGATAAATACAGGTTCTCATATTATAATTACAACTTTGCAGAAGTTTCCATTTGTTTTGGATAAAATGAATAATATACCTAACAGAAAATATGCTGTAATTATTGATGAAGCTCATAGTTCTCAGGGAGGAGAAGCTCATAAGAAAATGAAAGAAGCATTGTCATTTAATCAGACAGATGAGACTTTGATGGCTGCCGAAGAGCAGACTGAATATGGAGAACCAAATAACAGAATAGATGATGATTGGACAGCTGAAGATTTTATAATGGAGCAAATAGAAAAATCAGCTATAGCAAGAGGACGGCAAAACAATATTTCATTTTTTGCATTCACCGCAACTCCTAAATATAAAACTTTAGCAATATTTGGACAAGTAGGAATCAATAATAAACCAGAACCATTTCATCTTTATTCAATGAGACAAGCAATAGAAGAAGGTTTTATTCTTGATGTTCTAAATAATTATACCAATTATGAATTATATTTTAAACTGTCAAAAGAAATAGAAGATGACCCCGCATTAAATAAGAAAAAAGCATCAAGAGCAATAGGTCATTTTGTAAATTTTCATCCTCATAATTTAGCACAAAAAACAGAAATTATAATTGAGCATTTTAGACAGGTTGTAGCTAATAAAATTGGCGGTAGAGCAAAAGCAATGTTCATTACATCTTCTAGAAAATTAGCAAAAAGATATTTTGAAGAATTTAATAAATATATCAAAGCAAATAATTATTCTAATGAACTGAAAATTTTGGTTGCTTTTTCAGGGAAAGTTATAGATGATAATTATCCAGATGGAGTATCAGAGCCACAATTAACAGGTTTTGGAGAAAAGGAATTACCAAAGGCATTTAATGAGAATGAGTATCGAATTTTAATTGTTGCAGATAAATATCAAACAGGTTTTGACCAACCAATGTTGCATACGATGTATATTGATAAAAAATTATCAGGTGTAAAAGCAGTTCAAACCTTATCAAGACTAAATAGAACAGCATCAGGAAAAGAAGATACTTTTATTTTGGATTTCGTAAATGATAGAGAAACTATTTTTGAGTCATTTCAACCATATTATGAAAAAACATCTGTTGCGGAAGAACCAGATATAAATCATCTTTTTGATTTAAAAGCAAAGTTAGATGGAAAACAAATTTTATGGCAATCTGAAATTGATGACTTTTCCAATATTTATTTTAACCCGTCGAGGAAACTATCAGTAAAAGATCAATCTAAACTGTATGCATTGATAGATCCTGCAATTGAAAGATTTAAAGCTATAAAAACAGAAGATGAAAAAGCTGAATTCAAAAAAAGTTTACGAACTTGGACAAACCTTTATTCTTTTCTTGCACAAATAATGCCATTCAAAGAGCCCGAATTTGAAAAGTTTTATGCTTATGCAAAGTTACTTCAAACAAAATTTCCTAAAAATGAATTAGCAGATTCTTTGCAACTTTCAGATGAAATTGCAATGGAATATTATCGTTTGCAAAAAATAAAAGAAGGCTCAATAGATTTAATTAAAGGCGAAGAATTAGATTTAGATGGATTAAGCGAAGCAGGTATTAAAAGAGCCAAAGAAGAAAAAGCTAAACTATCTGAAATCATTAATGTTTTAAATGATAAATTTGGAACAGAATTTGAAGAGGCTGACAAACTGTTTTTTGAACAAATCGAAGAGGAATTAATACAAGATGAAAAATTGCAGTCTCAAGCAAAAGCTAATAAAATAGATACTTTTAAATATGCTTTTGAAGATATGTTTCTAAATAAATTAATTGAGAGAATGGGTCAAAATCAAGAAATATTTGAAAAAATTATTGAAAACAAATCATTTGGAAGCACTGTTAAAGAATTAATGCTAAAAAAAGTATATGATAAAATAAACAAAGAGGATTCTTAAATAATGCAAACTTTAAGTGGAATGCCAACTTGTTCA
>JAOZMT010000045.1 GCA_029934175.1 Victivallales bacterium
AAGCAGGGATATTGTAAATATTGTCAAAGTAACTCCTAATTATTTAATTTTGAAATTGCTTTTCTTAGAAGATTTTCACTTGATAACTCTTCCTTAGGCAATTCTGTAGCTAATTTTTTAACCGTTTTAGATGCTTTTTCTCGTTTAAAGCCTAATGCTTCTAATGCTAGAATTGTATCCTCTACTTCACTTATCATCTCTGCATCACCTGTTTCAGTGCTTGAAGATGTTGTTCCTATAGATAGTTTTGAAATTTTATCTTTTAATTCTAAAACTAATCGTTCAGCAGTTTTTTTACCAATACCATTAATGCGAACTATGCTTTTTATATCATTTTCTTCTATAGATAAACAAAAGTTTGAAACAGGCATTGAACTTAAAATATTTAATGCAACTTTCGCTCCAATTCCAGAAACAGAGATTAGAGCTTCAAATAAAACTTTTTCATCACTTTTTGCAAAACCATATAAAGAAATATCATCTTCTCTGACATTCATATATGTTAAAACTGTGCATACTTCGCCAACTCGTGGCAATTTATCATAAGTGCTCATTGGTATGAAAACTTGATATCCAACACCACCTACATCCAATATTATTTTTGTTAAATTACTTTCTATTAATTTCCCTGTTAAAGATGCTATCATAAAATCTCCTTTATTTTTTTATCACTAAACCATTCAAAAAATGTCTATTTCAGCTTGATATTTTTTCACTAAATTACTTCCAGTATAAACAACAAATTGAGTTGCCTCAGATGAATTTGAAAGGTAATAATTTAAGTATGTGAATTTAATCCCACTAATAATTCCACTTATTTCCATATATATCACTTTATTACTATTAACAATTTATTTATACGAATTTAAGAATACTTTACAAATCACGATATTATTCATTCGCAATGAAAACACTATTATAACGCATATTTCATAAAAAACAAGTAATTTTCATAAAAAAACTTGTTAAATGATAAAGTAGATGTTATATTATTTTTAATAAACAAATTATAAATTTAAAGTAGGAGATTGAGTATTTTGACAGCAGAGGAAGTGATAGATGTTTTACAGAAGATTTTAACTAAAGAATTAACAAACTCTAGTAAGCCAAAAGAAATAACAAATTTGTCTTTTGTAAATGAGAATCTTATATGTTTAGATTTTTCAAATATGATCATTACAGGTTGCGATTTTTCACAGGCAAATTTATCGAAAGCTAGATTCTTAAATGCAAAAATCTCAGATTGTATATTTAATAATGCTATCATACCGTATGCAAATTTTTCTGGAACAACATTTGATAAAGTTAGTTTTGATAATGTTGAAGCAATACAAGCTGGATTTGGTATTACTAAATGGAAAGAATGTAACTCTTTTCTTGGAAATTTTGAGGGAGCAACTTTTACAAAAACTGAAATTCATGATTCTGATTTCAGATGTGCAAATATGCAAACAGTGCGTTTTTATGAGTCAATTCTAAATAATGTGGATTTTACAGAAACAAAAATGAGGCATACTGATTTATCTTTAACAGATGTAAAAAAGACAATTTTTAATAATGCAGATTTAAGAGAGGCTAAATTAATGCATATCAAAAAGTATGAATCTGCACAATGGATTGGAACAGATATTCGTGATATAAACTTTTTTGGAGCATATTTAATGCGTCGGTTTGTGGTTGATCAGAACTATTTAGATGAAGTCAGAACCAAAAGTAAATTTTCAAATATTGTATATTGGGTATGGAGACTTACAAGCGATTGTGGAAGAAGTATGGCTTTGTGGTGTTTTTGGATAGCTCTCATAATGGCTGGATTTTCTTTAATTTATAAAATGGTTGATATTGACTTTGGGTCATATCATACCCCTTTTTCAACTCTTTATTTTAGTGTTGTAACTTTTACAACGCTTGGATTTGGAGATGTTTTACCTATGTCAACTGGTGCACAAGTCGCAACAGTTTGTGAAGTTATAATTGGCTATTTAATGCTAGGTGGTCTATTATCAATATTAAGTAATAAAATAGCAAGGAGAGCAGATTAATTATGTTATTCAACCTTTTTAAGTCCAAGAAAAAAGATCCCAAAGCAGAATTGAAGAAAATTTTAAAAGGATATCAACTACCCACATTCCCAGGTGTTGTAATGAAAGTTGTTGATATGTTAGGAGATCCATCAATTGATATAAATGAAATTTCAGCAGTTATAAAGACAGATCCTGGGATGCATATTATGATATTAAAGACTGTTAATTCAGCAGCTTTTGGCTTGCGTAGAGAAGTAACAAATATCAATCAAGCAGCAACTTTACTTGGTCGCTCTAGGTTAGAATCAATGATTTTACCACTTGGCGTAAAATCATCAATTCCACAGATTGATATGAGTTGCTTGGATATGAAAACTTTTTGGTTAACTTCAGCTAGAAAAGCTTGTTTAGCAGGGAAAATAGCAGAAAAAATAGCACCTAGCAAAAAACTAGAAGCTTTTACTGCTGGATTATTGCAGGATATGGCGATTCCTGTCTTAATGAGTAATATGGGAGATAAATACAATAATACTTTTGAGGCATGGCATAAAGGAGAAAAAGAAGACAAATTATGCAAAATAGAGCAAAATGATTTAGGTTTTGATCATCAAGAAATTGCAGGTTTAATGGCTTTAGAATGGAATTTACCTGAATACCTGATAGACTCAATTATCACACATCATGGAGACAATAACTTAGGAGTTCCTTGTGAAATAGTGTCAGAATTAAGGTTTATCAATGAAGATGAAGACGAGGAATTACTTGTCAAAGAAGCATACGAAAATCTAAAAAAGCATTTAGATTTACCAGATTCTTCAATTAAAGATTTAGTTACAGTGGCTTTTGAAAATGCTTCAGAATATGCAAAAATAATGTATTGATTTTTTGACAGTAATTTGTGCTGTCCCCAGCACAAAAATGTAAATGGTCGTTCGTTTGTTTATTATTTCATGAGGAAAATATATTTGAAGGGGGGTAATGTAGTTACTTTGCTCTGAGGACAGAGCAAGTTACTTTAGTTAGGGGTGCAATATAATTGTTTAGTATAAATATATTTTTTAACATCTGGGTTTAAATGTTGACAAATTTTATCGTTTTTAATATCATCTCTGATTATAGTTGAAGAAATGTCTTGTAAAGGAAGTTTTTTTATTGAACTAATCAATTTTGTAGCATTATTATTTCCAAAAAATTCTTTAATAGAAATTTCGTCTATAACTTCATCTTTTCTAGGATATATGATAAATTCATTTTCTGCAACCAAGACTTTAGAGTTTTTCCAAGTATAAAGCCACTTTAAACTGTCGCCACCTATGAGAAGTTTTAAATTATCTTTAGGAAATTCTTTCTTTAATTCATTCATTGTTATATAAGAATATGATAATTCATCTGAACGACGATTTTCAATATCTGAAACTGCGAAGTGTGCATTATTTGCTGTTGCAATTTTCAACATATTATATCTTTCTTGAAATGGGGAGATTTGTTTATCAGTTTTATGAGGGGGATTTGGAGCAGGCACAAATAAAACCATATCTGCATAATTCGCAGATATGATATTAGTTGCTAACTGAATATGCCCATTATGAGGAGGATCAAAAGTGCCTCCAAAAATAGCTATATTCATTCTATCGGACAGAATAAAAATAGTCTATAAAAGCTTGAAATTGATTTTTCTTATCCATTTTATCAGATACTAATTTTCGTGCATTAATTCCCATTTGTAAACATTGTTCTTTACTTTTACTTAGCTTTATAATTGCATCTATTAATTCTTGTTCATCCCCAGGCTTAACCATATATCCTGTTTCATCATCTATAACAACTTCAGGAATCCCAGCCATATTGGAAGCAATTGTGGGTAATCCCATAGACATTGCCTCTAAAATAACATTTGGCAGACCTTCTTTGTAAAGGCTAGGTAATGTTAAAATATCAATGCGTTCAAAAATATAATTAGGTTCTCTTGTAAATGGGAAGAAAGTAACATTATTTTCTAGTCCTAACTCTTTAGTTTTTTCCTTTAGCATATTTTCATCAGGACCATCTCCAACCATCATAACATGAACATTAGGTAGTTTATCTTTTGCGAGTTGTGCAACTGCTTTCAATAATACAACTTGTCCTTTTCGTTCTTCAAAAGAACCGACTGAAGCTAGAATAGGAAAAGCATTTTCTGGTAACGAATATCTATTAAAAGCTTCTTTTTTACTTTCATCTGTTGAAGTAAATCTATCAACTTCTGTTCCTTGATAAATAAGCTCAACCATATCACTAGGAATTTTATAATGATTAATTAAATATTCTCTTGTGAAATTTGTGATGCAAATAACTTTATTATTTATATCATAAGGAGATTGATAATACTCTTTCAAATACTCAGGGACGATAGTTCCAGTTTTAGGAATTAGAACAGTTTTTAATGCTCCTTTTTCAATACACTTTCCAGCAAAAACGGAACAATGGAAACCATTTCTTGCTGGGTGGACGGTGCATATTGCAACATCAGCTGGAGCTAAAGCATCAATCCATTGTTGCTGTGCTTCTTTATTTTCATCTGTAACAGTATTATAATCGTAGCAACAAATTCTTGCTCCAAGAGCGGAACATTCATTTGCCATCCAAGAATCTTTTGGAGATAAAATTGTTACTTTTTCACCTTTTTCAAGTAAAATTTTTGTAATTTCAGTAACCCAAATCTGAGTTCCTCCGTGTAAAGGCGTGTCTTCAATAAATGCAATATGCATAATTTTCTCCTAATTTTTTAAATTATTGTTTTATATAAGCTGCTGGCTTTATAGATTTAAAATTAACTCCTAATCCTGTTAAACTTTCTGAGTGCCCGAGCATTAAATGACCAGACTTTTTTAGTAATCTATAAAAATCTTCAACTAATTCTTTTCTGACAGGCTTATCAAAATAAATCATTACATTTCTACAAAAAATAAGATCCATTGGACCTTTCATTGGGAAAGGATGAACTGATAAGTTTAACCTCTTAAATGTTATGACATTTCTCAATTGTGGTGTTACTTTATATTTTATTCCATCAGGAATTTTTATTTTTGTGAAATAAGTATTTAAAAGTTTTTTAGGAATATCTCGAACTGCGTGTTCAGAATATTCTCCCTTATTGGCAATGTTTAAAACTTTTGTTGAAATATCCGTTGCTAAGATTTTTAAATCTAAATCTCGTGGATTTGATAGTGCATCCAAAATCATCATCGTCATTGTATATGGCTCTTCTCCTGATGAACTTGCAGCACACCAAAGTCTAAATTTTCTTTGACCAGCATTATAATCTTTTTTAATAATATCCACTAATAAGTCAAAATGAGCAGCTTCTCTGAAAAAATATGTTACATTTGTTGAGACAACATCAAGAAATTGCACCATCTCTTCGCCATCAACTTCATTTTTAAGATATTCTACATATTCTTTATATTCAGATAACCCTAACACTCTTAAGCGTTTATTTATTCTAGATGAAACTAGAGAAATTTTATTATCTGATAATGCAATTCCGCATTTAGAATGTATAATTTTTCTTAATTCGTCAAAGATTTTTTTATCCATTATTTACTTGCACCTTTAACTAAACTAGCAACATCAATAATTAATCCTACCGCACCATCTGCCATAATTGCACCACCAGAAATACCTTGAATGTTTTTAAGATATTCTCCGAGATTTTTAATAACCGTTTGCTGTTGACCTATTAATTCATCTATAATAATTCCTGTTTTGACACCGTCTGATTCTACAACAACTACAAGGCAATCATCTGAATTATGTTCATAATTAGGAACTTTAAATAATTTATCTAAATGGAAAAGTGGAATTAACTCTCCTTGTAAATCAAACATTTCACCTCTATGCTGAACAGACTTGATGTTTTCCTTTTTTATACTCACAGAAGTTACAATTGATAAAGTTGGGATAATATATTTTTCATCTGCAATACTTATAACCATACCATCAATAATTGCAAGAGTTAAAGGTAATTGAATGCTAAAAGTAGAACCTTTGCCCTCTTCTGAAGATATATTAATAGTTCCTCTTAAAGCTTCTATATTTCTTCTAACAACATCCATACCTACCCCACGACCAGATACTTCTGTCACTTTTTCAGCAGTAGAAAATCCAGGAGCAAATATCAATGCAAAAATTTCTTTATCAGAAAGGTCATCGTCTGCTGAAATTACTTCTTTTTCAATAGCTCTTTGTCTAATGACAGCTTTATTTAATCCTCTTCCATCATCTTCTATTTCAATATATATATTCCCACCACGATGAAATGCTCTTAACTCAACTTTAGCCTTTGCATGTTTCCCATTTTTTATTCTCTCTTCTGTTGTTGCCTCAATACCATGATCAATTGAGTTTCTTATCATATGAACTAGAGGATCTCCAATTTTATCAACAACTGTTTTATCTAATTCAGTATCTTCTCCGTTCATAACAAATTCAATATCTTTTTTCATTTTTTTAGACAAATCTCTAATAAGTCTCGCCATTTTTTGAAAAGTTGATCTGATAGGAACCATTCGGAGTGAAGTCCCCATTTCTTGAAGTTCTCGTGTTATTTTATCTAAATGATTTAAATTTTGTTCTAATAATGGAGATAAATTACCCTGCTGCATTTCATCTGATTGAACAATCATAGTTTCAGCAATCACAAGTTCCCCTATAGCATCTACTAATTTGTATAATCTATCAGAATCTACTTTTACAGTTTCTTTTATAATAGAACTTTTTAATTTTTTTACTTTATTTGCAACTTCAGTTGTTTTAGATTGAGGTTTTTGCTTTGGAATAGGTTGTATATCTGCTTTTTTAACAGGAAGAGGTCTAGTTAAAGATGCTGTCTCATTTAAATTGACACTGCCAGCTTGTCCACTAACAATAAGATGTAAGTTATTTTGAATTCTAGCTAATTTAGCAGGTTCTTCAATTTGAATAGAATCATTTTCTAAAGCAATCTTTAAAGACTCATTCATTGTTTTAATAATATCTGTTGCATCAAAAATTGTATCAAAAATATTGCTAGAAAATTTCAATTTTCCTTCTCGTATTAAATCCATAACATTTTCGGCTTCATGTGCAAACTTCTCAAATGTTGTTAATTCTAAAAAACTTGCACTACCTTTTATAGAGTGAAAACATCGGAATAAAGAATTAAGAACTTCTTTATTATCAGGGTCTTTCTCAAGATCTAATAGATTTTCATTGCAGACATCAAGATGCTCATCAACCTCTATTGCAAATTTTGGAACTTCAGCTAAAACAACATCTCTCGGTAATCCATTTATTAATTCACTAACAACCTCTTTTTCTATAACAGGTTCCTTTTTAGGTTGTTTAACTTGAGGGGCTTGTTTCTCAACTACAACTGTTTTTTCTGATGTAATTTGTTGTAATTTTGCGATTAATTCAGAAATTCCTTCAACTGTTGATTCGGACTCTCCAGAAGATAATGAATTCTCAAGATCATTCATCATATCTTTTAGTTTATCTACAGACTCAAATGTTGCATCAAGAGCTTCTCCATCTAGTAATATTTCTCCATTTCGTCCTTTATCTAAGAGATTTTCTGCTTCATGTGCAACCATTCTAACAGTAGTCAAATTTAAAAACCCAGCTACTCCTTTAATAGTATGAAAAGCTCTAAAAACTGAATCCAATGCTTCTGCATCTTTTGGATTATCATCAATTGTCAATAATGCTTCATCGCTTATTTCCAAATGCTCTTTTGACTCTGCTACAAAATCTGCGACCAGCGCAGAATCCATATCTATTGCTTCAAAAATTTCTTTTTGAGTTTTATCTGATAAACCTCCAGTGTTCTCTGTATTCTCTTCTTGCTGGAGTTCTATTTTGGGTGTTGAAGCTATAGGCTCTGACTGTAATTCTTTCAGTGAAATGCCTATTTCTGTTGGTAATTCTAATGATGAAACATCTTCTCCAACTACTATAGATGACAAAATATCAATTGATTTTGATATAACTTCAATAGATTCCTCAGGTTTTTTTATTTCTCCTAAAACTATACTTTCTAGTATATCTGCTAATTTTAAAGCAACTTTACTAATAAAATCACATTGTTCTTTTTTTGCCTCATTTTGCAAATCTTGAACAGCAGTATGCAATGTTGATAATGACATTAAATCATTCGTTTTGACATCCTTCAATAAATCTACAATATCTCCCAATAAAATTAATAATTTTTCATTCATAATATTTCCCTTATCTATTTTGATTATACTTTCTTATAAATATATATTAACATTCGTTAAAAATCAAGTGTTTTTCAACTAATTTCCACTTTTTAACAAAATAAAATAGAAATATTCTTGAAATTACTTGATTTATCACATAAAATATGTTAAAATCAATTATAAGATAAAACAAGAGGAGAATCAAAATGAAAAACTTAAGAGATGAATCAGGACAAGCAATTGCAGAACTAACCGTTGCTTTAATTCCTATTTTACTTGTGATATTAGCATGTATGTTTGCAGTAATTGCAGGTTTAGAAAACATACATGTTTTAAAATCTGCTAGAGCAAGTGCTGATAATGAATCTGGATTGCGTAATGCTACAAATGTTAAGAACTGGGGCGAATATGGAAATGATGAAATTCTATTTACTGCTGATGATGAAGAGGCTTTATCTATCGCTGGTTCAGAAGATGTTACAGTTATGAAAGATGCATTAATGACAACTCAAGAAGATTTAGAAATGAATATTTCAGATTTAGATGATTTTGTTTATTATAATTTTACCCAAAACTTCCCATCTCCAACATCAGGTCCAATGCCTGACTATTTCGTTTACCTATCTGCTGGAGACTTAATTGAAGGAACTGGAACGCCATCGGGAATGATGTCTAAGGGGATTGTCACAGACCTCAAAAATTCAATTGAAAATGTTTTTGAAATTAGTTTAAATTTAAATTTATCAGATAATAAAACTAATAAAGTTTATATGCCAGCCAAATATGGAAACTAATATATTAATAGTTGGCACTGGAGGCATTGGCGGATATTTTGGAGGGCGACTGCAAGAAGCAGGAGCGACCGTTTCAACAGTATCCAATTCTGATTTTGAAACAGTAAAACAATATGGATACGATATTAAAAGTATTTATGGTGATTTTACTTTCAAACCAGTAGAAGTTGTCAAAAAAGCAAATGATTTTTCAAAAAAAGCTGATTACTTGATAGTTGCTTTAAAGGTTTTGCCTGAAATTGATACTATTAGCTTAATAAAAGATGCAGTTAGCACAGAAACAACGATTATATTAATTCAAAATGGGATTAATATTGAAAAGCATATTTACCAACAATTCCCAAATAATGAAATAATATCAGCAATCGCATATATTGGAGTTAGAAAAACAGATCCTGGGAAAATAATACATCAAGACAATGGAAAGTTAATCATTGGAAAATATCCTTACGGTAAAAGTTGCATAGCTCGCAAATTTGCAGATTTATTTGAAAATACTCATATTCCCTGTAAAGTAGTAGAAAATATTCAATACTATCGATGGCTTAAATTAGTTTGGAATATACCTTATAATTCTGTATCAGTTCTCGGAAATCATGCAGATACAAAATCTATAATGGATAATGAATATAGCTTAAATTTAATAAAAAAATTAATGCAAGAAGTTGCGAACTGTGCAGAAAAAGATGGATATAAACTAGATGATAATGTTATTCAAGAAAACTTAGATTTCACATCTACACTATCTCCTTATAAAACTTCTATGTTAATTGATTTTGAGAATAATAGAAAGATGGAAATAGATGCTATTTTGGGAAATACCATAGAACTTGCCGATAAACTAAATGTGAATATCCCGCATATAAAAACAATCTATGCCCTATTAAAATTAGTAAACAGAAACAAAGTAAAACTTGCATCAGACTTTTCTGCAAAATAAAGTCGATGAAATATCTTTTATTCTGTTTTTTCAAGATAAACCTTGAAATTTGCGAGTTATGCAGTAACTTTAAAACAGTGA
>JAOZMT010000046.1 GCA_029934175.1 Victivallales bacterium
TTAATTATAATTTGAAAATACCTAACCTTGAGGTTGAAACAATTTATGAAGATATATTTGCACAAATCGCAGATAATAAAATTGGTAGTAATGAATTAGATTCAATGTTAAAAGCACTATTAAACAAAGACTATAAAAAGTTTCAATCTATTTTACAGAGAGTTTGTTTGAAAACTCTTAGTTATCATGATACTGCTTATGATAAAAGAATACTTGAAGCTCCAGAACAGGTTTATCATGCTTTTTTACTTGGTGTTTTTATTAACTTAAATAACGAGTATATCATTGATTCAAATAAAGAAGTTGGGGATGGTCGTTTTGATATTATTTTAGAACCCAGAGATACTTCAAAGACTGCGTTTGTTATAGAATTAAAAATAGCAGATGATGATGATTCATTAGAAACAGCTGTTAATGATGCATTAAAGCAGATAGAAGAAAAACAATATGAAGCTAGATTGATTGATAGAGGTATCGAAAAAATAGAAAAATTAGGAATGGCTTTTATTGGTAGAAAAGCTCTTGTTAGCAATAAATTAATTGAAATTGTTTAGAAAAAACATGAAACAAATTAAAAATTTATCTTTAAAAGCCAAAACTGTTGGTATTATCACATTTACTGCATGTATCGCATTATCTGTAGCCATTGTTATAGTTATAATTTTTCAGCATCATATAACAAAAGATATGATGAAAAATGACTTAGAAGTCTTTTCAAATATTGCAACAAAAAACTTTAGTTCTTCCCTTGATTTTGATGATAAACAAACAGCTGAAGATTTACTCGAAGGTATGATAATTGATAAAAATATATTGATGATAGAGGTAAAAGATATTAATCAGAAAATTTTCGTTAATTATTCAAAAAATAAGAGAAACTGGACTATTCCAAAGGAACTTTGCTCTGAACCATGTTTTATTGATGATGGATTAATGATAAACAAGCCTATTGTTTTAGATAATAAAAAAATAGGGGGGTTTACGATTGTTAAAAGCACTAAATTATTAAATAAAATGTTGATGACATATTCTATCGGTGGAATCATTTTGTTAATTTTATTAACAACTTTTATTATGATTTTAGCAACAATACTCCAAGGATATATTGTTAATCCAATTATTAATTTATTGAATAAAATGAAGCAGATAGCAGAAACTAAAGATTTTTCATTACGCGAAGAGAAAGTGGCTAATGATGAAGTTGCCTTGCTCGTAGATGAGTTTAATAATATGTTATCGCATATTGAGCAGTCAGATACAAAACTTAAACAATCAAATGAAGTATTGGAAGAAAAGGTTGAACAACGAACAATTGATTTTAAAAATAAAGCAATCGAAGCGATGGCAACAAGTAAAGCTAAAAGTGAATTTTTAGCAAATATGTCTCATGAAATAAGAACGCCATTGAATGGAATTATTGGAACTGGACATTTGCTAGAGACAACTCCATTAAATGAACTACAACAAAAATATGTTGATTCTGTAAATATTTCATCAAAATCTTTACTTAGATTAATTAATGACATTCTTGATGTTTCTAAAATTGAAGCAGGACAAATGACTACAGAGTCTATTGACTTTGATTTAAATGATATACTAAAAGAATTGCATGAAATTTTTATGTCTAATGCAAAAGATTCTAATGTTGATTTAAATATTCTTGTTGAAGATGATGTATATAATAAATTGCATGGGGATAGTCATAAAATAAAGCTAGTTTTAACTAATTTAATAGGAAATTCTTTTAAATTTACAAAAGATGGTTTTATTGATTTAAATGTATCTTATGATAAAAAAATTGACAAACAAATATTTATTGACTTTTCAGTCCAAGACACAGGAATTGGTATTCCAGCTGATAAAATAGATAAGTTGTTTCAATCATTTAATCAAGTAGATAATTCAACAACAAGAAAATATGGTGGCTCTGGCTTAGGGCTAACAATAAGTAATTCGTTTGTAGAATTAATGGGTGGTTCGTTAGAAGTTGAAAGCATAGAAGGCGAAGGTAGTAAATTTCATTTTTCTATTCCAGTTGGAACGCGTTTAAAACAATGCACTGGTAAAATGAAGCGAATTAAAATTGTAAAAGATAAAAAAGCTTTAATTATAGGTGAGAATACACATCATAGAGATGTTTTACAAAAAATGTTTGCTAATATGAAAATTGAAACTGATACAATAGAATATGAGTCTGAATTATTTGCTACTTTAGAGAATAAATCTTATGATATTGTTTTATGGACATTAAAAAAGTTAAATGGACTAGAAGTTAATTTCATACAACATATTAATTCAGATGAAGCTTTAAAGAATATAAAACTTGTGATTATTTCAGATTATGATGTTTCAAAAATGCAAGAAATTTATGAAAAATATAAAATTTCTGCATACTTCGCAAAACCTATTAACCAGTCACATTTTTTCAATACTATAATGGAGCTATTTACTGATAAAAAAGAGGAAAATAAAGAGACTCAATCTGAAGCTGTTGCCAATCCACTCAAAGGATACAAAATCCTTATTGCAGAAGATAATGAGATTAATCAAATGATTACAAATGATATTCTTGTAAATTTTGGCGCTGAAACGGTTATTGTAGATAATGGTAAAAAGGCGGTTGATTATGTGAAAAATAATAAAGATATTGATTTAGTTTTAATGGATTGTCAAATGCCTGTCATGTCTGGTTATGAAGCAAGTAGGAATATTAAAAAATATTTAGACTATCAAGACTTACCGATTGTAGCGATGACTGCAAATGCAATGGAAGGTGATAGAGAAAAATGCTTAGATGCTAAAATGAATGATTATGCGACAAAACCCGTGCAACCAAAAGTTCTTTTAAAAACGATTTTAAAAAATATTGTAAAGGCAGATGATTATACATTGTTTTTTGATAGAACTCTTGCTTTAAATTATTTAAATGGAAATGAAGAGTTATTAGAAAAACTTATAACTTTTTTCAAAAAAGAATATAATGAACAATTATGCAAATTTAAAGAATTAAATACTAATAAAAATTATGCACAAATCGCAAAATTTGCACATAAATTAAAAGGTGGTAGTGCGACTCTTGGTTTTTTACAAATTTCAGAAACAGCTAAAAAATTAGAAATGGAAGGGAAATTAGACAAAGAAGCAAGTCAGGATAATATAGATATTTTAATAGAGAATTTATCTAATTATCAAGAGGGTTTAGATGGAATTTAATTTTAACCTGAATCCGTGGAGTTTTTACAGATGAGTTGCTCATTAATTTTATGCTTAGGTGTTTATGAAAAATCGCAGGCATACCTAAATGGTATTCCGAGAATTTTTCCTAAATACATAAGTGTGAAAGAAATGTTGCAAATCACCGTTAAAACCTCACGGATTCAGGTTTAAGGACAGTATATATTCAGTAAACCCCATTTTACCACAAAGTAGACGAAGTTTTTCGCAAAGAGCACAAAGGTTTTCTTTGTAAAACTTAGTGTTTAACTTTGTTTCCTCTGTGGTTAACTATAATTTAATGTGGTTCACTGAATATATACTAAGGACATATAGTGTCATCACAAAAAGGTAATGTGTGATATTTGATGGTATTTTAATTAACAGGAGTAATATGAAAAGAATAATAGTAAATTTATCTATTGAAAAAAAGATGGTTACAATGATAATGCTAGTAACAACATCAATAATGCTTTTATCAACAGGTTTGGTTTTATATACTGTTATAACTGAAAGACATAGTGATATACAAAAGAATCTAATTGCACTTGGAAATATAATGGGAGAAAATATAAAAACTTCTGTTAATTTTGATGATGATTTAACCGCAGCAGATATTCTAGAAACTTTAGAATTAAATAAAAACATAACAAAAGCTATGGTTTTAAATAATAAACAAGATATTTTTGCAAAATATGTCAGAAATGAAAAAAAGTCAGACACTATTAATTTACAATACGACTTTAAGAATAAATGCTATATTAAAGATGATTTTATTATTTTTCAAAAAATAATAAAAGATGATGAGATAAATGAAGAAAAAATATTAATAATAGAAAGAAACACAGAAGATTTAAAGCAATTTATTCAACAAATTATTAAAAATTCATTGATGTTGCTATCTCTTCTTTTGGGAATTGCTTTTATAATTGCCAAGCGATTACATTTGTATATATCTACTCCTATTTTAAATTTACTGAAAACTATGAAAAAAGTATCTAAAACAAATAATTATTCTTTAGAACATAAAAAAGAAGGTAATGATGAGATAGGTGAACTTGTTGATGGTTTTAATATTATGTTAAACAAGGTTAATAATGTAAATAAAGAATTAGAGTCAAAGGTTATAGCTCGAACTAAAGCATATCAAATAGCTGCAGAAGATGCATTGGCTGCAAGTAAAGCAAAAAGTGAATTTTTAGCAAATATGTCACATGAAATCCGAACTCCAATGAATGGTATAATTGGGATGGGAAATTTCTTATTAAAAACTCAATTAACTCCAAAGCAACAGAGGTATGCAGATAGTATAGATGAGTCGGCTAGAACTTTGTTACAAATATTGAATGATATTTTAGATGTTTCAAAAATGGAAGTAGGGAAAATGGAACTAGAGCATACAGAATTTAAACTGTGTGATTTATTAGATGGGTTGCAGGATATGTTTTCACTTAAAGCAAATGATAAAGGAATTGGTTTTGAGATTTATTCTGAAGTTGAACTTGATTCATATTTGCTAGGAGACCCTTTGCGATTAAGGCAAATTTTAATTAATCTTTTAGGAAATGCATTCAAATTTACATCTAAAGGTTTTGTTCATTTAAGAGTTGTTGTGAAAGAAGATATAGATAACAACTTAAAATTGAAATTTATTGTAAAAGACACAGGTATTGGAATAGCACCAAGTAAAATACAATCACTTTTTGAGTCGTTTTCACAAGCAGACTATTCTACTACACGAAACTACGGCGGAACAGGTTTAGGTTTAACAATAACCTTACAACTAACAGAATTAATGAATGGAGTAATTGAAGTTACAAGTGAAGAAGGAGAAGGTTCTGAGTTTGCGGCAATTATAAGTTTTGAAAAATCAACAAAGAAAGATACACGAGTAATGAATAGAATTCAATCTTTAAAAGGGAAAAAAGCACTGGTTGTTGATGATAATAGCACTAATGCAGAAATTTTTCAAACAATGTTCAATAATCTTAAAATTGATGCTGATGTAATTTTAGATTCTACACAAGCCATCGAGCAAATATCATTCACTAAATATGATATTCTTTTAATAGATTGGATTATGCCTAATATGAATGGTATTTCTTTAATAAAAAAATTGCAAAAAGATGAAAATTACAAGAATACTCCTATAATACTTGCTACCGCCTTTGATATTGATGAGGTAAAAAAAGAATCTAAGGACATTAGAGTAGATGCGTTTATGGAGAAACCTATTAAGCAATCTATGTTCTTAGAAACGGTAACAGAAGTATTGCTAAAAGATGTCAAATATACAGATGTAAAAACAGATAAGATAAATATCAAACTTTCAAATGCAATGTTTCATGAAAAACATATTTTGGTTGCAGAAGATAACAGGATAAATCAAGAACTTATTATGGAATTGCTTGAAGAGTTTGGTTTTAATCATATAACGCTAGCAATAAATGGTGAAGATGTTATTAATAAAATAGAAAATATGCCACGAGTGGACATTGTCTTGATGGACTGCCAAATGCCTAAGATGAGTGGATATGATGCGACTCGTGCAATAAGACAAATGCCTAATTTTTTAAAGTTACCGATTATAGCGATGACTGCAAATGCTATGTCTGGGGACAGAGAAAAATGTTTAGCAGCTGGAATGACTGATTATGCAACCAAACCAATTGAACCAGACTTTTTACTTGGGCTTTTATCTAAGTATTTAGCGTTTAACATAGGATATAATGCTGGTCAAGCAGATTATTCAACAACTCCAAAATTAAAATTAAAAGAAGTAAAAAAGAGTGAAACAGAAAAAAAGAATGATGATAAAGAGTTTTTTGATATAACTGTAGGTTTAAAATATGTATCTGACAGTTATCGTTTGTTAAATAAACTATCACTAACTTTTAAAAATCAATTTGATGAATATGTTACGCAATTCAATGAAGCTCGTAGGCAAGAGGATTTTGTTTCTATTTCAGAAATTGGTCATTCAATAAAAAGTGCATCAGGCACTTTGGGATTTATTGCAATTAATAAATTAGCTTTTGAAATTGAAAAAAAAGGAAAAGCAGATAGTATAAACAAAGAGGAATTATTTTCTTTGATAGATACATTTATAAATTATAGAGAACAAGTTTTTGAAAAAATAGAAGAAATAAATAAATTAGGAAAATAAAAAAAAGGAGGCATTATGCCAAAAAAGATTTTAGTTATTGATGATGATGAGTTTATTAGAATAATGGTCGAAGATTGTTATGAAAATAGAGACGATTTTAGTGTTACGACAATAAAGTCAGCTTCCCAAGCAATGAGTATTATTGCAAAAGAAGCATTTGATATTATTTTATTAGATGGTTTTATGCCAGGAATAACTGGTTTTAAATTTATATCTTATTGCAAAAAAATATCTAAAGTCTCGAAAATTATCATGATTTCAGGAAATGAAGATTTGAAAATTGCAATTCAAGCAATCAGGGATGGAGCTTGTGATTATGTTTTAAAACCTTTTACTATTAATGAATTAAAAGAAGCTGTTGATAGAGCAATAAAGTAAAAAAGGATTATATTATGGGGTCATTTAGATTAGGAATTGCAGGAATGCGTGGAGAAATACCTTCCTTAACGCCAGAATTGGCAATTAATTTTGCTTCTGCTTTAGGAACATATTTAGAAGGAGAAACAGTAGTTGTTGGACGAGATACAAGAATATCTTCTCCTATGCTATATAGAAGTGTCATTTCGGCTCTTATGAGTTGCGGTTGTGATGTTATTGATGCTGGAATTATATCAGCTCCAGAAATACATTATTTAGTCCCAGAGTTAAAAGCAAAAGGGGGATTATTGATAAGTGCAGGGCATCATCCAATGGGTTGGAATGCTCTTATTCCAATAATGGAAAATGGAGCAAATTTTGTAAAGGTCAAATTACAGGAAGTTTTAGATATTTATAATAGTAAACGCTTTTTGATGGCAAATTGGGATGAAATTGGGAAAATAAAAATACCTCCTAAAAATGTTCAAGAAGGATATTTAGATATGTTGTGTTCAAAGTTAGATGTGAAAGCAATTGCATCTAAAAACTTTATGGTAATTGCAGATTTCTGCAATGGTTCAGGAACATCAATCGGTGTAAAATTTGCAAACAGATTAGGTCTTAATTTATTATCTCTAAATGGAGCAAATTCGGGACAATTACCTCATGACCCAGAACCGCGTCCTAGAGCTGCTCTTCAGACTCATTCTGTTTTAAAACCTTTAAAAGGAGATATTGGATTTGTTTTTAATTCTGATATGAGTAGAACCTCCATTGTCACAAGCAGTGGCGAAACATTATCGGAAGAATATACTTTCCCTCTTGTTCTGGAACATATACTACAAAAATCTAATAAAAAAATAAAAGTTGTTACAAATTGGTGCACAACAAAAAGTTTAGATGATATTGTCAAAAAGTATGATGCTAAAATATATAAAACAATAGTAGGTGAATCTTCCATTATTGATAAAATGAATGAGGTTTCTGCAGACATTGCTGGAGATGGTAGTGGTAGTGTAGCTTTCTCTAATCATATTTTAGGATATGATAATTTGTTAGTTATGGGACTTATTCTTGAAGCAATGACAACGCAACAATGCTCTTCTGAAGAACTTGCTGCAAGTATTCCTCGTTATCATATAATTAAAAAAGCAATAAAATGCCCATCATCGCATGGTTACAATGCAATTAAAGAATTGAAAAATGTATTTACTGATGCTGAAGTAATTGAAGAAGATGGATTTTTATTTAAATGGAAAGGTGGCTGGGTTCATTTGAGAAGTTCAATGACTGAACCTATTATTCGTATGATTGCCGAGTTTAAATCAAAAGAAAAAGCAGAAGATGTGTCTACACAGATTAGAGGTCTATTAGACCGTTATATTTAAGGAGAAAAAATGAGAATTCATAATTTAAAAGTTAGTGTTAGTGGAGTGCGTGGTGTTGTAGGGGATACATTAAGTCCTAATTTAATTGCAAATTTTGCTGCAGCTTTTGGTGAGTATGTTGGGAAAGGCAGAATTATAGTTGGTAGAGATACACGACCTACTGGCGAAATGTATGAAAATGCTGTTGTTGCAGGATTATTATCAGTTGGTTGTCAACCTATTTTGATAGGTATTGTTCCAACTCCAACAGTTCAGATATTAGTAGAATCAAATAAAGCTAAAGGCGGGATCTGCATTACTGCAAGTCATAATCCAGAAGAATGGAACGCCTTGAAATTTATTGGTGCTTCTGGTATCTTTTTAAATTTAAGAGAAGCTGCTGAATTATTAAATATTTATAATCAACCTGATAGAGTTTATGTTGAAGAATCTGAAATAAGAAAAGCTCGTGTTATTGAAAATGCATTTGATATTCAGAAAAAAAAGATTTTCAATCAAATAGATATTGATGTTATTAGAAAATCAAAAATAAAAGTTGCTGTAGATTGTTGTAACGGTGCTGGTGCTCCTTATTCTAAAGATTTTTTAGAATATTTAGGATGTGAAGTTTATCCTGTTTTTGATAAAATTGATGGTCGTTTTGAAAGAAAGCCAGAGCCTATTCCAGAGAATTTAACAGAACTTAGCCGAGTAGTCAAAGAAAAAGGTTGTGCAATTGGTTTTGCACAAGATCCAGATGCCGATAGAATTGTTGTTATGGATTCGTCAGGAAATGCTATAGGAGAACAACTTTCTGTTGTTTTAGCTACAGAGCATCTATTATCTAAAACTCCAGGACCTGTTGTTGTAAATATTCAAACTACGAAATCTATTGATGCTGTTGCTGAAAGATATAATTCAAAATTATATCATACTCCAGTTGGTGAAATTAATGTAACTAGTAAAATGTTAGAAGTAGGAGCTGTTATTGGGGGAGAAGGTGGTAGTGGCGGAGTTATTTGGCCTGCCTTACATCCTTGCAGAGATAGTTTTACAGGAATGGCACTGATTTTAGAAATGATGGCAAGTAGAAATAAATCATTGGAAGATATTTTAGATACAATTCCTAAATATTATAGTGCTGGCGAAAAGATTCCATGTTCGGCAGGAAAAGCTGTTGAAGTAATTAGATTATTAAGTGCGAAGTATGCAGATGCAAGCCCTAATTTAATAGATGGTCTAAGGTTGGATTGGGATGATTCATGGATGTTATTAAGAGCTTCAAATACTGAACCTATCATAAGAATTTTTGCAGAAGCCTTAACTCAAAAAAAAGCAAATGAGTTAGTCGAAAAATTCGTTAAAGAATTGAATGACATAGAGTAAAATCTGTAGGACAATCCACAAGGAGTGCTCTAACACCACTTGTGATTGCCATTAAAAAATAAAAATCTTCTCTTTTTTCGTGGTTTTCGTGGTTTTCGTGGTTTTCGTGGTTAAAAAATAAAAAATCTGCGATAATCTGCGTAATTTGCGGATAAAAAAGTTCCTTTAGATAAAGCAATAAATATAATTGCACAAGTCGCAAAGGCTCTTGATTTTGCTCATAGTGAAAAGATAATTCATCGTGATATAAAACCATCAAATATTATGGTAACTGCCAATGGTAAAGTTAAGGTTTTAGATTTTGGATTAGCTGCTGAAATTAAATCATCAATGTCTCGTGTTTCACAAGTTCAAGGCGATACAAGTGGGACTCGTCCGTATATGGCTCCTGAACAATGGAGTGGAAAAGACCAAAAAGCTCAAACTGACCAATATGCTCTCGCGGTTATGTTTTATGAACTGATTAAAGGTAAAGTCCCTTTCGCTTCTGTTTTTGATACTAATGATACTGTTTTAATGATGAATTTAATAGAAAATAGAATGCCAG
>JAOZMT010000431.1 GCA_029934175.1 Victivallales bacterium
AAATATAAAATTAGTGTAATGAGAGAATTTGAATTAATTAAAAATTAATAAGAGGTATATATTCAGTTAACCACATTAAATTATAGTTAACCACAGAGGAACCAAAGTTAAAACACTAAGTTTCACAAAGAAAACCTTTGTGTTCTTTGCGAAAAACTTCGTCTACTTTGTGGTAAAATGGGGTTTACTGAATATATATGTTAGTTTTATGAAAAGATATAGTGAATAAAGTTATACCTAATATGGTTATGACTTTTAACAGTTAATAAGTAAAATTAGGAGATTTTATGGATAAAGATAGTTACCCTTATGATATAATTGACCTGTTCCAAATGAATCGGGTATTGAGACATAGGCTTAGAAATATTTCTGCTGGAATAAAAATGACAGTTGAAAGAATTGAAAAAGTCACTTCAGAGACTTATCCTAATATGTCATCTAGGTGTCAGTTGGTAGTTTCTGAATTAGAAGGAATGGAAAAAATGACTGAAAGAATGGATTTACTTTTTGATGAATTACCGCAAGGTTTCCCAATTTCATTCATTGATTTATTGAGTTCTTTACAAAAAAAATTCACAAATCAATTTCCTTTTATAAACCTTGAGGTAACTGGAAATAATTTAGACTTTGATTTACCTAAAGGGAATTTATTAGAATTTGCACTTTGGGAACTTATTGATAATGCTGGAGGATCGATGAATTGCGATGAAGTTTCAATAACTTGCAAAGAAGATGAAGAAAAAATAAATTTTATAGTTCAAAATATATGTGAAGATTTACCTAAAGAAGTATTGATTATTCCACCAGTTCCTTTTGTTACTCGAAGAAGCAGACATGAAGGTCTTGGTCTATCAATAGTTTATAGAATTTGTGACTACTTAAATGCACAGTTCGCAATAAAATACGAGGATAAAAAAGTTTGTATATCTATTTCAATTTTAAAAAAGGAGATTATAAGTAATGACTAAAAAAAAGAAAGTGTTAATCGTAGAGGATAGCCATCTTGTTAGTTTGGCAGTTCAAGATATTTTAGAAGACGAGGGTTACGATTCTGATGTTGCTGAAAGTGGCAAAGAAGCAAATGCATACCTTAAACGAAATACCTATCAATTAATTTTATTAGATATGATGCTTCCAGATTCAACAGGACTAGAGTTACTTAAAGAATGGAAAACGCAATATGATAATTTAACAGTCGTCTTTATGACAGCACATGGAGATATTCCAACAGCAGTAGAATGTCTGAAAGCAGGTGCATTTGATTTTCTAACAAAACCTGTGGAAAAAACTTTAATGTTAAAGACTGTAAAAAATGCAGTAGAGCATTCAGATATGAGCAATAAAGTTGAAACATTAACTCAGTTGAATCAAAAACAAAGTAACTATTCTGCATTTGATTCTATTATTGGGAACTCACCAGCATTACAAAAAACTTTATCTATTGTTGATCGTGTTGTCAAAAGTGACTTTTCGTGCTTATTAATAAAAGGAGAAAGTGGAACTGGAAAAGGATTATTTGCACATAATGTTCATAAACGAGGCAACAGAGCGAAAAAACCATTTGTGGAAGTAAATTGTTCCGCATTACCAGCAACTTTAATTGAAAGTGAACTTTTTGGTCATACAAAAGGAGCTTTTACAGATGCAAAAGCTGATAAAAAAGGTTTATTTGAAATGGCAGATGGAGGAACTTTATTTCTTGATGAAATAGGTGATATGGATATAGGATTACAATCAAAGCTTTTAAAAGTTATGGAAGAACAAACCTTTAGAGCCATTGGTGGCACAAAAGACATATCAGTTGATGTTACTATTATTGCAGCGACAAATCAAAATATTGAGGATTTAATTGAGAAAGAACTATTTAGAGAAGACCTTTTTTACAGATTAAATGTTATTCCAGTAATTATTCCTCCTCTTAAGGAGCGAATGGAAGATATTGATGCGTTGGCTGATTATTTTCTTGCATTTTTCTCAAGAAAGTTTAAAAGAGATTTTAGAGGATTTTCAAAAGAAGTTAAGAGTTCATTAAAATCATATATTTGGCCTGGAAATGTTAGAGAATTTAGAAATGTAATTGAAAGAACTTGTATTTTAACAGAGGGAGAATTCATAAACGACCCAGAGGTTCTATTCCCTTCAGGTGTAAATAAAAAATATCAAATCAATCATAATGAATCTAATCCTGTTGAACAATCCCAAAATCAAGAAGAAACTGCACAAGTCGCAAATAAAGAGATAAGTTTTAAAGCTATGTCATTAGCGGAAGCAGAAAAATTAGTTATTGTTTCTGCAATGGAAGACTCTAAAGGAAACAAAGGCAAGGCTGCTAAACAATTAGGAGTGCATAGAACAACTTTATATAAAAAATTAGAAGAATATGGCATTGAATGATTTTATATACTTTAAACGGTTGAAAATTTAAATTCTAAAACAATAATAGATATATAATGGAAGTGTTGTAAACAATGAGACTTGTAAATTAAGATACTAATAATATTTTAAGATAAAAATTTAATATTAAGGGCATGTTTCGGCGTTGTTTTTAACGCCGTTCAACAATTGTTTTGACAGGATAACAGGATTTTCAAGATAGACAGAATCTTTTTGAAAATTTGATATTAAATTTCTTCTTGTTAAGCAGAATAATTAAGAGCAGAATAATTAGGAAGAGTTTTTTA
>JAOZMT010000432.1 GCA_029934175.1 Victivallales bacterium
TACTTTGTGGTAAAATGGGGTTTACTGAATATATACTAAAATTCTTTTATTATTTATACTGATTAACAGAATTATTGTTGTGTTTATTAAAACCACAGAGAAACGCAAATTACCACAGATAAAAAATAACAATCTGTGCTTATCTGTAGTTCAGTTAACTATTTACATCTTTAATTCTTTTTAATTATTAAGGTTGTAATTAGAAAAGATATAAATAAAATCAATCCTAAAAATCCTGTTATCCTGTCAAATACATATTTTAAACAGGTTAAATTATTAAATTGTCAAAATTAATAGGACAACTGTTTTCAAAGAGGATACTTAAAAGGTTTTACCTTACTATCGAATTAATTCTCTGTGGTATCTTGATATTCCTTCTGCAATTGATTTTGCAATCATATACTGATATCCTTTGCTTCCCAATAATTTTTGCTCTGCTGGATTTGTTAAAAAGCCAGCTTCCACAAGAATTGCAGGAACTGTATTATTTTTTAAAACAAAGAATCTAGCGTGCTTTACTCCTCTATCTTTGGATTTTGTATTGTTTTTTAACGCCTTTTGCACTTCATACGCTAAGCGAAGACTATTTTTATCATTTTTATTACCTTTTTCAATTTTATTTTTTGGCTTTGCTTCAATAGTAGATGGTGCTTTTGCTGGAGTTAAACAATATGTTTCAAAACCAGAAACACTAGAACTTGCTGAATTGCAATGTATTGATACAAACAAATCAGCTTTTTTAGATGTCGCAAATTTTGCTCGCATTCCTAAATCTCCCTTCAAGGTTTTTGAACTTAAGTGTTTATCTGTTTTCCTTGTCATATAAACGGTGTATCCTCTAGCTTTTAATATTGCCTCTAAGTATCTTGCCATTTGTAAAGTTAAAGTTTTTTCTTTATATTTTGTTCCAACTGCTCCAGGATACTTTCCTCCATGCCCAGCATCAATGACAATTGTTTTTAATTTGTGTTTTACTAATGACTTATACCTAAGGACAGGATCTATTAATCTCAGAAAATCAATTTCACTAACAAATGCTTCGCCTTTTTGTAAAAAAGGGGCAAATAATAGATGCATCTTAACAGAATTGGCATAAAAAGCTCGTTTTGAATAAGTGAATTCCAGTTTTGAATATTTACTTGTCATTTTGCAATCTTTTTTGTTTATTTTTAAGTTCATCCCATAATATCTAGTAACATCTTTTAAATACACATATTTCCTGCCGTATTTGTTAATATATCGAACTGTCATTCCTCCATAAAGAGAACTTATTGATATAAAAAGTAGTAGTAATAGTGTTTTTTTCATGTTTTTTACCTTTGAAATTGATTTGGGTTTAATGGAACTAGAGCTAAATCTGGCTTCCAATTTTTTGATTGACTATAAAATTGATTTGGATTATTAAATAAAATATCCGATATTTTTTCATTAGGTTCACTGTGTGCTTCTAAAGTGCTTTTAACTTTTATCATACTTAATGGATCCGAGATTCCCCAATCAGCCGAACCACTAACTAACATTTTTTCATAACCATATATTTTCAATAAGTCCATAACTCTAACTGGAGTTAATTTTGATATAGGATACACCGTCATTCCAGTCCAACTATTTGTTTTTCGTGCATATACCATACTTTCTTCTGTATTGTGATCTATTAAAACCAGTTCTTCACGAATTCCCTCATTTTTTATTATATCAATAGTGCGTTGTATTCCTTTTACTTTATTTTGATGTGGTAAATGTATAATAACAGGCATTTCTAAAGTGTGTGCAATGTGAAGTTGTCTCTCAAATGCTACTTCTTCATTTTTAGTAATATTATTAAATCCAATTTCTCCTAAAGCAACACATCTAGGATGTTTTAAAAAATCAGTTAGCTTATCTATTACACTATTTGCGAGTTGTGCATTTTCTGATTCTTTTGGGTTCATTGCGATTGCACAAAAATGATCAATACCAAATCTTTTTGCTCTTATTGTCTCAAAGTCTAATATTAAATCAAAATAATCAAAAAAAGACTCTGATGATTTCCGAGACAAGCCTAACCAAAATGATGGCTCAACACATGCTTTGATTCCATTAGAAAACATCCTTTGATAATCATCTGTTGTCCTAGAATACATATGAATGTGTGGTTCAATTATTGTCATTTTTCCCTTTTTTTATAATTTATTATTAATGAATGCAAAATCCGAATAATGTTTATAATATACTTCAAGTTATTGATTTTCCAAATTGAATTTTATAAATTTGATTAATAAATTAAATATTTGTGGAATTTTCAATTGACATTTATCAGTAATTGCCTATGTCCTCAGAGCAAAGTAACTACATATCCTTCTCTTTATTTTCCTCGTAATGAAAACTAAGGAAAACCTGTATCCTCTTTAAAATAATCCTAAAATAATTAAAAATACAAATAATTAATTGAACCACAGATGAACTCAGATAAACACAGATTTTCATTTCTTTATCTATGGTTTTAATTGGGCTTGTTCCTAACGCCGGTCATTAATTAAAATATTCACCTCTAATAAACACTAACAAAACACTAATAAAAAAATGTAAAACATTATTGTTGTTATTTATAAAATTTGCTTTTAACATATATTTATATAATTAAAAATACTTTATGAAATTATTCCGCAAAGTCAATGAATTTAGATTGTTTTT
>JAOZMT010000047.1 GCA_029934175.1 Victivallales bacterium
GAAAAAGGAATGGAAAAAGGAAGACAAGAAGGTTGGCAAAAAGTATTAAATGTTTCAAAAAATAATATTTTTGACATATTTAATCTTAGATTTCAAAAAGTGCCCTATTTAATTAAGGAATATATTGATAATTGTGAAGACTTGGATATTTTGAAACAATTATTTCATCAAGCTATTCTGATGAATTCGATTGATGAATTTAATTTATCATTAGAAACAAAATAAATTATAAATTAAGGAAAGATAAAAATGAGAACAGAAGAAGAATTAGTTAAATTAATAGAATATCATAATGATTTATACTGGAAAAAAAGCACACCTGAAATTCTTGATATTGAATATGATATGCTTTTACAAGAACTTGGAGATATAAATCCAAATCATTCTCTAATTACACAAATTCATACACCTGAAGTTGCGATTAATGCAAAAAAAGTAAAACATAATAACCCTATGCTTTCTCTTAATAAAGCATATTCGTTAGAAGAGGTTTTGGCTTGGGCTAAAAAATATATTAGAAATAATGATGAATTATTTAGAATACAACCCAAGTTTGATGGTATTTCTGCTAATTATGAAAATGGAATATTAGCTACTCGTGGAGATGGTGAATTTGGAGAAAATGTAACAGATAAATTACCACTTATTGAACTTGAATCAGAAGGTTATAGAGGAAAGTTAAATCGTGATGTGCGTGGTGAAATTATCATTCGAGATGATGATTTTAAAGAAAAATATAATACAATCACTCGAAAAGATGGAAGATTATATAAAAATTCAAGAAATGCAGTTGCTGGAATTATTGGTTTGAAAACAATTAAATTAATGTTAGCACAAAATGCAAAAGTTACATTAATTGATTATGAATATATTTCGCATACCGTGAAATTTGCACAACTCGCAGAAAAATGGGATGAAATTTTATCTAAACTCGATGCCTTGCCGTATCCAATGGATGGTATTGTTATTAAATTAGCAGATGCGACTTATGCAGAATCTTTAGGAAATACTGCACATCATCCTCGTGGACAAATAGCATTTAAATTCACTGGTATCAAAAAGGAAACAAAATTACTGAATGTTAATTGGAGTTTTGGAAAAAACTGCTTAACTCCAGTTGCAGAATTAGAGCCTGTTGAACTCGGTGGGGTAACTATTCGCCATGCAACTCTGCATAACTATCAGAATATTTTAGACAAAGATATTGCCATAGGAGATATTGTTACTCTTGAACGAGCTGGAGATGTTATCCCGTATATTATTAGTTCTAAAAATGGAGAACATAGAAAATCTTGTATTATATCTGAATGTCCATCTTGTGGACAAGAGTTAAAATTAGTTGGACCTGAATTAACTTGTCAAAATGATGAATGTTTTGAAATCTGCCTGCAACGCTTACTTGCGGCAATTCGAAGCATTGGAATTGAGAGGTTAGGTGAACCAAATGTTAGAAAAATGATGGAATCGCTAGAAGTTAAATCATTGAAAGATGTTTTTGAATTATCAAAAGATGATATTGCAAAACTAGATGGCTTTAAGACTAAATCTATTGATAACCTTTACAATGAAATCCAAAAGAGAAAAGTTGTTAATGACTATGAACTTTTAGCTGCATTAAATATTGCAGGGATTGGAAAAACAATAGCAAAAACTATTTTGAAAACTTGGACAATTGCAGAGTTACAAAATCTAAGTTTAGATGAACTATCAAGCCTTGACGGTATTGGACCTGAGCGAGCAAAAGGGATTACAGAAGATTTAATAACAAATGCTACGCTAATAGAAGAATTAACAAGTATAATAACTACAGTTCAAACGAAAGGTCAAATAAAAGAAGATTCTAAAAAAATATGTTTTACAGGGAAAATGCCTGAGAAACGAAGTGTTTATGAAAAATTGGCATCGGACAATGGTTTTGAGCCATTTAGTAAGGTTACAAAAGAGCTTGATATTTTAGTTGCTATGGATATTTCAAAATCTAGTTCAAAGTTAAAAAAAGCGGAGAAGGCAGGTATTCAAATAATGGATTTGGAAACTTGGTTGAACTCTATCAAATAAAGGATATTTATGTTAGATATAAAAAATTATAAATTTCAACCACAGATAAAACTTCTTGTCGTAGATGATTCAAACATGAATAGGAGATTTGTTCAAAACTGCTTTGTTAATTCCAATGTCTTAATTGAAGAAGCTATTAATGGTCAAGAGGGGATTGATAAAACTATTTCTTTTGATCCAGATATTATTTTAATGGATGTTATGATGCCTGGTATTGGAGGTTTTGAGGCAACAGAAAAAATTTTAGAACAAAATAGAGATAAAATAATTCCAATTATTTTTCTTTCAGCTTTAGATGCAATTGATGATAAAATTAAAGCTTTTGAAGTTGGAGGAGTTGATTTTGTAACAAAACCTTTTGCTGTTCTAGAACTTAAAGCTAGAGTAAAAAACCATATTGATTTGCAAAAAGCTAATGAACAAAAAAAACATCTAATGAAGTTGGCAATGGATGATAGAAGAGATACTTCTTTAAAGAGAGTGTCGGAAGGTATTTCACACAATTTCAATAATTTATTAAGTGTTGCCTCTGGAAATTTAATGTTATTAGAATCTGGTATGTGTGATTTGCCAGATATAGCGATGGACTCTGTTAAAGATATAAAAGTAAGTTTAAATAGAATGCAAGACTTAACAAAACAATTTTTACATATCGCGGGCCGTAGTAATGAATTAGGAAAAGGAACGCCTGTTTTATCAGAAGTGAATTTAGGAACTTCTGTAGAAGAAATAGTCAAAAACACTTTTTTAAGCAAAGGTTCTAAAGTAAACCTTATTACTAAATTAAAAGATACTAAAGATGTTTTATTTGACAAAAATCACTTAGATGAAATTTTTTATTTAATCATAAATGAAACTCTTGATGTATCAGCTAATAAAGCTGAAATTGTAATTTATGGTAGAAATGTATATAATAAATTTAGATGCAATATCCATATTAAAAATTTAGAGATGCCACCAAACTATCAAGATTTTGTATTTGACCCATTTTCTTTACCGTTGGCGAATGTTGGTGCTGGTTTATCTTTTTCTGTTGCAAAACAATTAGTCGAATTAAATAATAGTAAAATTAAAGCTACTGTAAAAAATGACAATGAATTAATATTTAACTTAATACTTAACGGTGTTAGTAAATAACAACAAGAGGAAAATCATGTCACATAAACTAATAGCTTACGGTGTTTCTGACTTTGAAGATATCAATGCTAAAAATGACTTATATGTTGATAAAACAATGTATATTTCTGAAATAGAAAAAGTTCCATTTATATTTTTACTGCGACCAAGAAGATTTGGAAAAAGTTTGTTTCTATCAATGTTAAAATATTATTATGATATGAATAAAAAAGATGACTTTGATAGACTTTTTCATGATACTTGGATACAAGAAAACCCTACTGATAAACGAGCGACTTATATGGTTTTATCATTTAGTTTTGCTGGATTAGATTCACAAAAAGGAAAAATATTAGCTTCTTTTAATGAGCGTTGTAATTATGAAATATTAAATTTTTTAAATAGATATAAAAAAGAATTAACTCAACAATTAATTGATATTGTTAACTCTAAAAATGAACCGTATCAAAAAATTATAGCACTTTCTAAAGAATTAAAAGAGTTAAATTATGAACTTTTTATTTTTATTGATGAATATGATAATTTTGCAAATGTTATTTTATCTGAATCTCGAATCGAAGAATATGTTAATTTAACCCACTCAGATGGCTATCTACGAACATTTTTTGCTGCACTTAAGGAAGCGACAGCTGGTGCCTTGACAAGATTGTTTATCACAGGTGTTTCTCCTATTACAATGGATGATGTTACAAGTGGAATGAATATTGGAAAGAATATTAGTGATTATCCAGTTATAAACGAAGCATTTGGGCTTACAAAAAATGAAATAGAAAAAGTATTAGATTTTTATATAGCAGAAGGTTCGTTTTATCCAAAAGATAAAGAATTAACATTGCAATTAATGAAAGAATATTATAACAATTACAAATTTGCGAAGAATGCAAAAGAATATATGTATAATACTTGTGCAGTTTTAAATTTTTTAACAGATTATTTTGCATTTGATGGCATCCCAGATGAACTAATTGATACTAATTTAAAGATTGATTATAAAAAATTGAAAAGTTTTGTTGTGCTTGATAGAAAATTAAATGGGAATTTTAGTGTTTTACAAAAAGTTCTTACAGAAGGTTTTATTGCAGCAAATATAGTAAAAAGTTTTCCTTATGAAGATTTGCATAAAACTAATAATTTTATATCATTACTATTTCATTTTGGAATGTTGACTCATACTGGTAAAACTAAAAAAGGAGATGCTTGTTTAGTAATTCCAAATGAGACTATAAAGGAAATGATGTATGGATATTTCCGTTCATCACTGCAAGAAGCTGGAAATTATGATATTAGAACAGAAGAGTTAAAAGGGTACATAGGTGATATGGCTTATGATGGAGAATTTAAACCATTCTTTGAGTTCTTAGCATATCAAGTTGAAAAACAAACAAAAATAAGAGATTATATTGCTGGTGAAAAAGTAATACAAGGGTTCTATTTAGCATACTTAAATATGAAGGATTGCTATTCTAGTTGTAGTGAAGAGGAGTTAAATAAAGGTTATGCTGATTTAATAATGAAACCTTTTTGGATGAAATATCAAGATATTGGCTACGGATATTTATGCGAGTTTAAATATATCAAACGCATAAAAAATTATGATATTGAACAAAATGAAAAAGTAGAAGAATTAAATATTCTCGTAGCAGAACAAATTTATAATTCACAAAAGCAACTTGCGAAGTATGCAAATGATAAGAATATAGATGAAATGATGCATTCTGGCGAATATGGGAATGTTAAAATAAAAAAAATAATTGTTGTTTTTCATGCTTGGGAAATGATATATTTAGAAGAATTTTCAAGTATTTGTAAAACTTAACCAATAGGAGAAAATAATGTCTAAAGGACTTATATTTTTAGCTGATGGAATGGCAGATGAGCCATTAGAAGAATTAAATGGCAAAACTCCACTTGAAGTTGCTAAAACTCCAAATATGGATAAAGTTGCAAAAGATGGTATTTCTGGGAACTTTTTATCACTACCTGCTGGTTTTCCAACATCATCTGATGTTGCAAATATGTCAGTTTTAGGATATGAACTTGATAAATATTATCCAGGCCGTGGACCTATTGAAGCTGTTAGTCAAGGAATAAAATTAGCAGATAATGATGTTGCGTGGCGTTGCAATTTGATTACTATTGAAGATGATAAAATAAAAGATTATTCAGCTGGACACATTGAAAAAGTTATATCAGACCAAATAATAGATGATTTGCAAAATGAATTTGGAAATGAAAAAGTATCATTTATTCGTGGAGTAAGTTATAGAAATTTATTAGTTTTACATGGAGAAGAATTTTCCCCTGATGTGTATTATGCTAAACCTGACTCCTCGCATGGTGAAAATATTTTTGATATGGAACTAAAACCAAAAGAAGATACTAAAGAAGCTAAATTCACTGTTAAATTTTTAAACAATTTAATTGCGAAGTGTGCAAAATTTTTAAAAAAGCATCCATTAAATAGAGATAAAACAAATCCTGCAAATTACATTTGGCCTTGGAGTCCTGGATATCGTCCTAATTTCATCTCTTTTTCAGAAAAATATGCAGGTAAAACTGGTGCAATTATTAGTGCTGTTGATGTTATAAATGGAATTGCGATGTGTGCAGGAATGGATGTTATAAATGTCGAAGGAGCTACTGGTTTTATTGATACAAATTATAAAGGCAAAGCAGATGCTGCGATTTGTGCAATTGATAAATATGATTTTGTTTATTTGCATATTGAGGCTATGGATGAATGTTCACACATGGGTGATTTAAAGTTGAAAATTCAAGCTATTGAAGATTTTGATGCTAAAATAGTTGGTCCAGTATATGAAGTTTGTAAAAAGAAAAATGTATCTGTTGCTCTTTTACCTGATCATCCTGTTCCAATTAAATTAAGAAAACATACAAGAACTCCTGTTCCGTTAGTTATAACTGGTGAAAATATCACAGCTGATGATATTGAAACATATTCAGAAGCTAATTCTCTTAAAGGAAAGTTAGGAATGTTAAAAGATGATGAAATTATTAAAAAATTATTAAATATATAATAATTTGTATATTTGTAAAGTTATGATATAGTATAAAGTAAAATTTGTTAATATAGAAGGAGAAATTAAGATGAAAATAAAATTAGTTATTCATGAATGTGAAGAAGGTGGTTTTTGGGCAGAAGTTCCAGCTATCCCAGGTTGTGCAACACAAGGCGAAAATATGAGAGATTTAATTAAAAATGTATATGATGCCGTTGAAGGTTGTTTAAGTATTGATATGGAAAATTTAAAGCTAGAAAAGACGGATTATGTTATGGAATTAGCTGTATAATGAAAACTATTAGTGGAAAAAAGATGTGCAAAATTCTTAAAAAACGAGGTTGGATTATTGCTCGTATATCTGGTAGTCATCATATTTTCATTAAAGAAGGGAGTAACCTCAGAATAACAGTTCCTGTTCATAGTAGTTCTGATTTGAAAAAAGGATTACAAAGACTTGTAATGAAACAAGCAGGAATCAGTGATTTTGATTTGTAATATATTATGAAATATAAAACTTACACATGTTTAGAAATAATCCAAGATGATATTCTTCCAATGAGTGAAAAAGAAAAAGCTGAATTTAAAAAATTTCAAAAAAGAGATGATGCATTATCAAAATTTTTAGAAGGAAGTCTTCAAGGAGTAGATTTTTCAAATTGGAAAGAAGAACGAATGGAATACTTATTGGAGAAGCATAAATGAAATGTTTGATAAACTATAAAAAATATCTTTTTAGAATAAGTATTCCTGGAATATATTCATTGCTTGTATTAGCAGCGTTAATTTTTATGTTTCAAAATGTTACTAAAACGCCATTCTGTGCAGTTTATGCAATTGCTATAACAATGCCATGGAGTATAATTTTTATGCTTCCATTAGCCCTTCTATTTCCAGGAATATTTGGAGGCTCTATGATTTTAGCAACTCTTATTGTTTTACTTTCAGCGTTTATAAATATTGTATGGTTATTTTTTATAGGGTATGGATTTGATAAAGGTTTTGAACAAATTAAGCATAATGATTTTAATAATAAAAGGAATAAAAATGAAAATAATTGAAGATTTAAAGAAGTATTTAATTGAAGAATATAAAGTTAAAGATGAGTCATCTTTAGAAATTCTTCCAGAGATTTGTCCTCAAGGTATGAAAGGGGATTTAACTATAAACTGTTTTAAACTAATTAAAGCTTTACGAGGGAAACCAGATGATATTTCTAATAAAGTTTTTGAGTTTTTTGATAAAGAAAGCGATGTCATATCTGTTGAAAAAGTTAAAGCTTTTGTCAATATTGTTTTGACTCCAATTGCTTTACATCAATCATCAGTTGCACAAATCGCAAACCTGCTTGCTCCGCCGATTGATAAAGATTCTGCTAAAAAAATATTGATAGAATTTTCAGCACCAAATACAAATAAACCACAACATTTAGGGCATGTTAGAAATAATACTATTGGAATGGCGCTTGCTTCATTAATGAAAAGAGCTGGTCATAATGTTATTCCTGTAAATTTAGTGAATGATCGTGGTATTCATATTTGCAAATCTATGATAGGTTATCAACGATTTGGAAATAATGAAACTCCTGAATCTACAAATACAAAAGGCGATCATTTTGTAGGGAAGTTTTATGTCCAATATAATACAGAATTAAAGAAACAAATCGCAGAGTTGCGAAGTGTGCAACCTGAATTAAAAGATGTGAAAGAAGATGATTTATTTTTGAAAACAGAAATAGGTCTAGCGACTCAAAAAATGCTACAAGATTGGGAAAATAAAAAAAGTAGTGTTATTTCTTTATGGGAAATGATGAATGCTTGGGTCTTTAAAGGTTTTGATGAAACTTATAAAAGAATGGGGATTGAATTCGATAAAACTTTTTTAGAAAGCAATACATATCTTCTTGGAAAAGATTTAATTGCAAAAGGACTTGAAGATGGAGCTTTTACAAAACGAGAAGATGGTGCTGTTATTGTTGATTTAGGCAAAAAACTTGGAGAGAAAGTTGTTTTACGCTCAGATGGAACAAGTGTTTATATAACACAAGATATTGGAACGACTATCAAAAAATATAATGAATTTACACCAGATCAACAAATTTGGGTGGTTGGAGATGAACAAATTTTACATTTCAAACAATTATTCGGTGCATTAAATAAAATGGGTCACAAATGGTCTGATACACTTTATCATTTAGCTTATGGAATGGTCAATTTGCCATCAGGAAAAATGAAAAGTCGTGAAGGAACTGTTGTTGATGCAGATGATTTATTTAGTGAAATGGTTAATCTTGCAAAAACATCAACTCTTGAGAGATGTGGGGATGATATTCCTGCCGATATAGATGAACGATCAGAAATTATTGGTATGGGAGCATTGAAATTTATGTTATTGAAATTTAATCCAAAAACGACAATTTCATTTGATCCACAAGCTTCAGTTAAATTTGAAGGAGATACTGGACCTTATGTGCAATATGCTTGTGCAAGGATAAATTCTATTATCAAAAAAGCTGAGCTAGCAGGAATTACAAGCGATGATACAGTTGATTGGGAATTATTAAGTTCAGATTTTGAGAAAAATTTATCTATTCGTGCGTTATTTTATCCAGATATAATTAAAACAGCTGCAAGTAAAATGGATTGTTCTATCCTGGTTTCATATCTTTTAGATTTATCTAAGGACTTTAGTCGTTTTTATCGTGAATGTCCTGTTTTATCAAATAGTAACACTAAAGAAATAAAAGTTGCACGAGTCGCAATGTGTTGTAAGATTAGAGATATTTTAACAGATGGATTGAAGACATTAACAATATCAGTCCCATCAGCAATGTAGGAGTCATTTATGAAACTTTTTGATACACATTTTCATTTATACAAAGATGATGATATGAACGAATATTTTGAGAAAGCCCAACTTGCACAAGTCGAATATTTTGTAGCAGTAGGAGCAAACTTAGAAGGTTCAGAAATTGCACAACTCGCAGCAGAAAGCCAAGAAAATGCATACTTCGCAGCTGGTGTTCATCCACATGATGCAAATAATTATATTGCGGATATTGAACCTTTTTATAAATTCAAAAATCATAATAAATTAGTTGCTATAGGTGAAATAGGATTAGATTATTTTTATGACACTGCTCCTAGAGAAATACAACAAACTATATTCGAAGAATTTTTAGGTATAGCCTTAGAATGGGATTTACCAGCTATCGTTCATTGTAGAGATGCCAATGACCAAGATGATGCTTATGCTGATACTTATAAAATGTTAAAGCCATTTGTAGAAAAAGGAGGTCATTTTGTAATACATTGTTTTACAGGAACAGTAGAATGGTGTGAAAAATTTTTAGAACTAGGAGGATACATAGGATTCACAGGAATAGTAACATTCCCAAAAGGTCAAAATGTGCGAGATGTGCTAAAAATAGTCCCTAATAATAGACTTCTTCTTGAGACCGATGCGCCATATTTAGCACCAAAACCATATCGTGGCAAAAAAAATGAATCAGCATATTTAATTGAAATTGCAAAATTTATAGCGACAGAAAAATATGTTTCAGTAGGAGGATTAATAAAAATGACGACTCTCAATGCCTTAGGATTCTTTAAAATATCAATTTAGTTATTGTGCTTGTTCGCTCTGCGAACAACGCACATTTAAGGATAGTCTGTAATCAAAACATAGCTAAAGCTATTAACCGGACTTCCGCTTGAAGGGGCTGTCGATTTAATCGAAATACACCCTTTATAAATTTCTTTTGTTGCACGC
>JAOZMT010000048.1 GCA_029934175.1 Victivallales bacterium
TTAATAGTCTCCGTTGGAGTCAATTGCTCTACAACTTTATATACTATATCACTTCTTTGTAACTTTTTCAACTCTTTTTCCACAGATTCTTTAACAATTTTACTTGTATTACAGTCAGAACTTAAATGAGTCAAAAATAAATATTTCGTTCTAGGTGTAATTAAATCTCCCAAAGCTTTCATTGTATCGACATTATTTAAATGACCATGCCGACTGGTTATTCTTTGTTTTAAACTTAAAGGGCGAACTGCATTTCTTAACATTTGCAAATCATAATTAGATTCTATAATCAGAACATCACAATCGTATAACTTCTGTTCAGTTAATTTACTAATATATCCTAAATCTGTTGCAATTCCTATCTTTATATGATCTGTTTCAATAACAAATCCTACAGGCATTGTTGCATCATGTGGAACTAAAAATGGCGAAATTTTCCATTCATCAATTTTAAATGATGCTCCTGGTGAAAAAAGAAAGGTTTCTTGTCCTATTTGATTTTTTTGTTGTAAAATGCGAAATGTATCACTTGTTAAATAAGTAGGAATATCTAAAGTGTCTGCAAAAACTCTAGCTCCTTTGACATGGTCTGAATGTTCATGGGTTATCAATAATGCTGAAATCTTGTCATGAGGAATGCCAACAATATCTAATCGTTTACATATTTCTTTCCTAGAAAAACCAGCATCTATCATAATTGCATTATTCGCATTATGAAAAACAACTGAATTTCCTTTACTACCTCCACCTAAAACTGATACGAAACACTCCATTTATGATAAATCAAGTCCAAACTTTGACTTTTGAAAATCTAAATGATGCATATTTCTTTTTGTTTGCTCTAGGGGCTTCAGTCTGTCCTATTTCATTAATATCTTCAAGGATTTCCTTCATTGTATCATATCTATATTTCATTTTTTTTCTCAACATTCCTGCTAGAATATCTTGCACTACTTCAGGAATATTTGGATTAATTCTTCGTGGTTCTATGGGATGTTCAAATTGAATTGATGACATCATTTCATTTACTGTTTCTCCATAAAATGGTTTGGATCCTGTGAGAAGTTCATAACTTAAAATTCCAAGTGAAAAAATATCTGATTGAAATGTAATTTCTTCTCCTGCAAATGCTTCTGGTGGCATATATGCTGGAGAACCCAATATCTCACTATCCATTGTTAAGGATGAATCTGTGACTCTAGCAATACCAAAATCCAATAATTTAACAACACTGTCAGCTGTTATTACAACATTACCAGGTTTAATATCTCTGTGTAAAACATCTTGTTCGTGAACTTGATGTAAAGCTGATGCAAGTTGTCCAATTATATAAACTTTATCCTCTAATGATAACTTTTTTTGTTGAATGACCTCAGACAAAGGCAGTCCATTAGCATATTCCATAATAATATAAGGAACATCTTTCTCTGTTTCAGTATAGCCATAACTATGAACTTGCACAATATTAGGATGTTGAATAGATTTCATTATTTTTGCTTCTTGCATAAATCGCATAACACGAGTTGAATAGATCATATCCTTCTCTTCTTTTCTTAGAACTTTCATTGCATAATATTTATGATCTTTTTTCACAAGCATAACAACACCCATTGTTCCAGCCCCTAAAGTCCTCACGGACTCAAAACCTTTAACAGGAGAGATTGCTTTTTTTTCTAATTTTGCAGTTCCAGTTACAGACTCTTGAATATGTTTAGCTTGCTTAGCAATTGCAGAAGCAGTTTTTTCTAATAAATTTGCAACAGAAAAAGGCTTTGTTATATAATCAAAAGCTCCATCTTTGATAGTATCCACAGCAACACTAACATCTGCATTACCTGTAACCATTATAATTTCCATCATAGGATGATTTTTTTTGCAATACTTTAGCAATTCATGCCCTGAAATACCAGGTAAATTAGCATCTAAAAGCATTAAATTAAATCTAGTATCTATAAGAGATTCCAATGCCTTTCCACTGCTACTTACATAATCCATATTATATTTCTGAGCAGAAAATATTTGCTTCATCATAGTTATGATGACTTCATCATCATCAACTACTAAAATTTTTGGAATATTTAGTTTTTCTATATCAATAGGTTCTGTTTTTGTTTCAACTAGGGACATATTATTCATTCTTATTAAAAATTATGGTCATCAAATCTTTTTTCATCTAAAACTTTACCTATAAATCCAGTATCATAATCACCTTTTTTAAACTCTTCCGTGCCTAAAATGAAATGGGTAAATGGAATTGATGTCTTAGGTCCTTCAATAATAAATTCTTCTAATGCCCGTTTTGATCTGATAATAGCTTCTTCTCTTGTATCAGCATGAATAATAAGCTTAGCAATCATACTATCATAATAAGGAGAAATTGTATATCCAGAATAAACATGAGAATCAACTCTAACACCTAGACCACCAGCAGGAGAATATAATTCAACTTTACCTGGGCATGGAGAAAATTCATTATAAGGATTTTCAGCATTAATACGACACTCTATGCAATGACCTTTGATTTCAACATCTTCTTGTGTAAAAGATAATTTTTCTCCAGAAGCAACACGAAGTTGTTCTTTTATTAAATCAAAACCAGTAACTTCTTCTGTGACAGGATGTTCAACTTGAATTCTAGTATTCATTTCCATAAAATAAAATTCGCCAGTAGAACTAAGTAAAAACTCAATAGTTCCAGCATTTGTATAATTAGCTGCTCGGACAGCCTTAATTGCTACATCTCCCATTTTTTTCCTTAACTCAGGAGTTATAGCAGATGATGGAGCTTCTTCTATTAACTTTTGATGTCTTCGTTGAACACTACAATCCCTTTCTCCTAAATGAACAACATTACCATGCTCATCAGCCATTATTTGAAATTCTATGTGCTTAGGGTTTTGTATATATTTTTCGATATAAAGATCATCATTACCAAATGCTTTAGCAGATTCATTTTTAGCCGAATGATATCCTTGTATCAAGCTCGAATCATTATGAGCAACACGCATTCCTTTACCACCACCACCAGCAGAAGCTTTCATTATTACAGGATAACCCAATTTGTGTGCCATTTCCAATGCTTCTTCCTCTGAATCCAATATGCCATCACAACCAGGTGTAATAGGAACTCCAGCTTTCAACATTGTATCACGAGCAACAGCTTTGTCTCCTAATGCAACTATTTGTTCTGGCTGTGGTCCTATAAATTTTATTTTACATTCAGCACAAACTTCTGCGAAGTGTGCATTTTCTGCAAGAAAACCATAACCTGGGTGAATTGCATCAACATCACATATTTCAGCAACACTAATGATTCTATCAATTAAAAGATAACTATCTGCGGCTTGTGCAGGTCCAATACATACAGCTTCATCCGCAAGTTTGACAGGTAAACTTTCTTCATCTGCTTGCGAATAAACCATTACAGTTTTTACTTCTAGTTCCTTACAAGCCCTTATAATACGGAGAGCAATCTCTCCGCGATTTGCTATTAAAACTTTATTAAACATTTTATTTCTCGCTTTTATTCAATTACAAATAATGGTTGTCCATACTCTACAGGTTCTGAATTATTAACTAGAACTTTTTTAATTGTTCCAGAACATTCAGCTTTTATTTCATTCATAACTTTCATAGCTTCAACAATACAAAGAACTGTATCAGGAGAAACAGAGTCTCCAACTTTAACAAAAGCTGGAGCATCAGGAGATGCAGCAGTGTAAAAAGTTCCAACTATAGGTGAATCTATAGTATTTAAATTTTCTAAACTATCAGATTCTGCGACTTGTGCAGATTCAGCAGGAGCTTGTGCAACTGGTGCTGCGACTTGTGCAACTGAAGTTGCGACTTGTGCAATTGTCTGAATTTCTTTTTCTCGTTTCATACTAAGGCTCAATCCCTCTGCTTCAATTTTAACTTCTGTTAAACCATGCTCTGACATTAAAGTAGAGATTGCTTTGATTTCTTCGATATTCATAATAACACTCCTTTTTTTGATTATTTATTTGATTTTAATTTTTTATTTAAAGCTCTAATAGCTAATTCGTATCCGTCTAATCCTAAACCTGCAATTTGACCTAAGCAAACTGCAGATATCATTGATTTATGCCTAAATTCTTCACGAGAATAAATATTACTAATATGAACCTCAATAGTTGGTATTTCTACAGCTTCAATAGCATCACGAATTGCAATGCTTGAATGAGTATAAGCGGCAGGATTAATTATAATACCATCGTATTCATTCTTTGCAGAACCAATAAAAGTTACAATATCACCTTCACTATTACTTTGGCGAAATGATACATCAATTTCAAGTTCTTTAGATATTCTTAAAACCCTGTTCTCCAAATCTTTAAGGGTTTCAGAACCGTATTGCTCTTTATTTCTTGAACCAAGCAAATTTAAATTAGGTCCATTTATTACTAAAATTTTCATAAGTTATAATATACCTTTCTTTAATCAAAAATCAAACTTATTTTAATATAATTTGTTTTTTTATCAAAATTCACACTCTAATGAAAAGCTTATATTTTTTTTAGTTGTAGGATGTGGAAATGATAAGTGATATGCTTGCAAAGCTTGTCTATCTAAAATAAGCAAAGATTTGTCTGTATCAGTTAATTCATTTTTTGAGAATTTAAGAAAAAAAGAATCATCTAGTCCATATAATTTATCACCAACTACAGGATATCCTAATGAAAATAAAGTAGCTCGTATTTGATGCAACCTGCCAGTCTTAAGTGTTACTTTTAATAAAGACTTATCATTTTTATATTCTAATAACTCAAAATGAGTTTCCGATGTTTCATTTTTTATATGCATAGGTAAGTTATCAGTATAAACTCGTTTTTTCAAAACTTGACTATTTATATCATTAGAAAGATATCCATTGGCACTTAATTTTTCAGGGAACTTGCCATGAACGAGACAGTAATATTGTTTTTTTATACTATTATTTTGAAGTAATTCAGAAAGTTTTTTTGCACAACTCGCAGATTTTGCAATAAGCATTAATCCTGAAGTTTCACGATCAAGTCTATTTATCATATAGATTTTTCCATATTTTTCTACTAAAAGAGCCCATAGAGTATTATGAAAAAATGGACCAGCTGGATGACAAGGCAGATTTGGAGGTTTATTTACTAACAAAAACTCTTTATCTTCATAAACAAGAGACCAATTTTTATTGACTTCGTGTTCTTCATAATTTGCGACATAAGCAACTTTTTCGCCAGTTTGAAGTTTTCTTGATGGACGCGTTTTTTTGTTATTTAATAAAATGTCCGCATTTTTAATGGCTTTTTGCCATTGATTTCGAGAATGATAAGTGAATTTCTCTGTTAAAAACAAGTCAATACGAATACCATTATATTTCGATTCAATTATAGTAGTGATTTCTCTTGTGGTTATATTCATATTAAGAGGGCTTCTTGATGCATTGTTTTTCCTGTTTTCTCAAAAGCCTTACGAAGTTGAGCAATATCTTTATTCTTTTCATTTTTAAGTAAATTATTAAAATCTCTATACTGTTTTGTTAAATCATTTTTATTCCCATATTTATCCAACAATTCTTCAAAATTATCTGGAATAAAAAAATTACATTGCGGGATATGCTGTTTTAATCTCAAGTATAATTTTATTCCAGTTGGGTCATAATCACCAAAATACAAAAAAGAGTTATCTTGTTTGTTTTGAGATATTAACCACTCTAAAACTTTATTGCTAAAATTACCTTGTAAATATAAATAATAATCTGCCTTATGAACTTTTTCTGCTTCCCAAAAGAAACGCTGGTTTTCTATTAAACAAATTGTTCCAGTTAAATTCCATTTATTTAACTTGTCATTTATTGGCAAATATAACGCCAAACCATTTTTACAAATATCATAAATATCTATATTATTTAATTTAACCCCTTTTGTAGTAGTTCGTATTGGAATACTTGGATATTTACTATCTGTTGCGAGATGTGCATTTCCAAAATATTTTGTAGCTTCTACTTTATCAATATCCCTAATAGGTGGACTATTATATTTTTCTAAGAGTGAATTTAGAGCTTTATCATTTATGACAGAATAACTCCATTGTCCTTTGCGTGGAGATATTTTTTTTATAATTTTTCTATCAATCAACTCCCTTAGAATATTTGCGAAGTATGCAGGTTTTTCTAACTGCGAACTAGGCAAGGTTTGATTTGTTTTTAATTTAAACAGTTTTTGATAAATATTTTGATTATTTGACATTTATTTTAGCTGAAAAAGTTCTATCATCATCAATATAAGTTAATTTTGTTTCTTTATGCTCTCTTAAAGTTACAAGTCTGCATTCAGGATGGCATAAAGGTTCAAATACAGGACGAGGTGCAGCGGTTATTGGAATGAGATTTCTCTCTATGTTTTGAGATATTATATTCGATAAATTTTCTTCGTCTAATTGACCAATTTCATCAAGATAATAATGAAATACTATATTTTCTTGCCCTAGTCCAAACTTAAATTGTTCTTTCAATAATTGACTTAACAATAAAGCTTTAATTGTATAATTTGTGCCTTCAGATTCATTATCAAATGATATGATATTTTTATTTTCACCAAGATTATTAGGATTAGCAATTTCAATTTGAATATGAAACATATCTTCAGCTCGCAAGTCATTATATTTTGATAATATATCTTGTAACCAACCAGTATAAAGATTGCGTTTACTTGTATCGACAAAAAGGTCATCTGAATCTACAGTGAATTCCCGAAATTTTTCATAAACTTCATTTCTATCAATATTAACTTTAATTTCTTGCAAGTTACTAATTCGTTGTTGTCCAAAGCTTTTATTGATAGAACGCAAAAGAAAATTTATAGAATCGACACATTGAACTAAAATTTTAAAATCATTCTTTGCTAAAGCAAAAAATGTTTGCCATTCTTTTTCTACTCGTTTTCCTGCTTGCATAATATCTGAGTTTTCTTCAATAAATCTCGACCAATCATTTTCATTATCGTAAAACAAATTAACTTTCTTTAGAATTTGCGATTTATGCATTTGAATTTCTGATAAATCACCTGCTAAAGACTCAACTTTTTGGTTACAATTCAAAAGTTCATCAATAACATAATGCAAGCTAACTTCCTCTTTATTAAACTTTACATTATGGTATAGTATATTTGGAAAGTGTTGTTGTATATTTTCATCTAAACGATTAAAATTACCAATCAACTCCGATAAACCTCCCTCAGATTCTGATAAATCATCGCACAGTTCGCGATATTCTTCATCTAAATTCTCGGATTCGGACTCATTCTTTTTTAATTTATTATTTAAGTCTAATACTTTTTCCATTAGTTCTTTTTCTTCATTTTTAAATTCAGGTTGCTTTATTTTTAACTCATCAAAATGATCATATAATTTCAACATTTCTTTAAGTTTTAATTTATAATTTTCAAGAGCAATACATTTTTCAATATTTTCTTTTTCTTGTGAATATAGCTTTAATTTTCTTGTTTCATCTTTTAAAGAAAATTCTAAATTTTTCAAACTTCTTTTAGCATTATCACGGTCTGTTAATTCTGAAAAATCGTGTGTTTTTATTGGCATAGAAATAGCATCATCTGCAAATAAATCATTTTTAACATTTTTTGTTAAATGCTTTAAACGGTTCAATAATTTATCTTTATCTTTTATGTCAATATCTAACATTTTTGTTGTTAAAATATCTTTATTAAAAAAAGCAGATAAAATAGACAAATCTTTATTTTCAAAGCCTTGACTTAAGAGCCAAGTATATAATAAATCATCATTATTAATTATTTTTTTACAAGTATCTATATCTTTTTTTATGCGACCTATGCTGTTTTCCAAATAAAGTTTATCTAATTTTTTTATATCTTTCAAATTTTCATTAAGAATAAAATATTCTTCATTTGTTTTTTCAGAATGCAATTCTAATTCATTGTAAGTTTGATATCTTTCACGAATAAGATATAGTTCTTGGTTTTGTTCTAATTTTTCAAATTCTAAAATGTTTTTTTGCACATTTCGCAAATTAGCATTAGAAGCTCCTTGTTGAGTTATTATATCATTGTGTTCTTCTGTTAATTTACTTATTTCTACTTTGAGTATTTCTAATTTTGCTTGCTTTTTAGGAATAGAAGCGTTTAAATCTTTATAATGAATATCATAATTCCATTTTAATTCTGCATAAATCGCAGGTAAACTTTTTTGAAACTTTTTGACATCTTTATCGTGCTGTTGCAACTTGACTATTTGAATCTCATTTGTCCTATAATAATCCTGCTGTTGCTGTAAACTTCGACATTTAGCAAAACGAGTTTTGTAATCTTTTTCAGCAAAATCTATTTTTCTTTTTTCTCCACTAGCAACTGCACAAGAAAGCAATATATCCTTAAAGGCATCTAGCTTTATATTACTCATACTTAATAAATAACGATAAATAATTTTAAAACGCCCATAACTTTCATCATCTTTAACAGGTAAAATAAATAAAGCAGGCAAATTTTGTTTTTTATTTTTTTCAGTTAAACCAGATAAGACACGCCACCAATCATTTTTTTTGACCTTAGAGTATTCAACACTTTGTTCAGATAGTTTTTCTGCAACATCACTCCAATCCATAGGGGCATCATTTTTTATAAATGTAGTCTCTTCAAAGCTTTTACGAATGACATATCTATTAAAGTGGGTTCTACTTTCAGCAGGTCTATTTAAAATAACACAATAAGTTCCAGTTTGCGAAACACATTCAAAAATCAAATAACTATATTCATCACGGAAATAAAAATTACAACTATCAGCTTCAGAAGTTGGCAGAGCCATATCTTTCATCGAATCAATATATAAGAACTGCAAAGTATTGACAGTAGAAGTTTTCCCAATATTATTTTCTGCATTTAGATGTAATGGTAAACTTAAGTTTAATCGTAAATATTCTACCGTTCCAGAATTTATCATTATAAGTTGCTTAACGCCATAAGTTATTTTATTCATATTGTCCCTTTTATTTTTAGATTAAACCCAAGCGGTAAAAATACCATCTTCATCGGTTGTTTTATATTCTTTAGTTTTATTTTTGCTCATAATAATCATATAGCCTTTATCAACTTTTTCTCGTTTCATATAATCTTTTATTTGTGCAATTCCTTGTTTATGCAATTTAGGACCTTTCCAAATCTTTAGTTCAATGATAAATTTTTCATTATTGAATAAAATAATAGCATCTAATCTTTTTTCTTCACTTATTTGAACCTCTTTAAAAACAAAACCTATGCCATTTAAAACAGGCTTTAAAAACATAAAAAACTTCATTCGTAAATCATTTTCTAAAAATTCTTTACTTTTCATTAAATCAGATTTTGAATATTTTTCTTCAATGGCATCTTTGAATTTTGTCAAAAGTAAATCAATATTCAAATTTCCGTTTGATTTTAAGTATTTACTTTGAACAACATCAATTTCCTCTGTAAATTCTAATTCAGAAGTAATAAGGTCTGTAATAACTTCACCATAAATTCTATTTTGAATGGCTACTTTCCCATTTTGATTTTTGATTAATCCATGCATTTCGGCAAAATCAATAATCGAGTTTTTCCCAGAATATGTATAATTTTTTGAATTCATAACAAGATTTTGAATAAATTTTTTTAAATCTGGATTATTTTTTAAATTTTTAATAACAGTATCAAGATTAGTATTATTTTTTTCTGCTATTAATATTTTTATTGCTTGTAAAATATCAAACTCACTCCATTTTTCAGGTTTAATTTTCTCATCAATAATCTTACAAAGTTTACTTACAAAATATGGATAGCCACTCGTATGATAATATAATTTTTCTGCGATATATGCAATATCCATTTTTGGTGATGAATCACTTTTATTGTCGCTTCGCTGTGTCGCAGATACATAATCAACTAACATTGTTTCAATTTGTTTAGCTTTAAATGTCATATCTACATCGTAACTAA
>JAOZMT010000433.1 GCA_029934175.1 Victivallales bacterium
AAAGATAAAGTTTTTTTTGTTTTTTGAGAAATAAGTAATAAATAACACGAAAAAAGATGATTCTTTTCAACTGTTTCGTGGAGAAATTAAATATGAATGAATCCCTAATAATAAAATAGAAATAAGTAGAAAAATCCAAGTAATATTAATATTGTTTTTTATATAATTATTACTATCTAAATCACCCCAAACTCCATAAGTCGAATTTAATAAATTAGACTCTTGATATGATAGTGCATTTACAGAGAATTTATAATTATTTTCTTTTGCTGAAATATTATAAACTCCTGTTTTTTCTGGCTTAAAATGTAAAAAAGTTGCACTCTTCGCAACTTTTTTTTCTAATCCGTTAGGATATGTTATAGCAAAATTTCCTTCTTGCTTTCTAGGAAGAGTTATCTTTACAATGTTGCCTAGTCGATAATTTTTTTTATCTAGTCCAGTGGATTCACTAATCCGCCAATCTATTATATTTGATATTAAAATAGGCCAATTTGGAGAATTGTGCAAATTGGATAATTTATGATAATAATTTATAAAAAGATTAGTTGTTTTTTCATTTTTAAGAATTGTCAAGAGTGGAATATTTCCAGCTGATAAGATAACATTACCCTGCAAATTAGTTTGTTTAGCGCCCCAAATAATACCAGAAAGATATAATCCATTTGTCAGTGGATGTGTTTTTTCTACTATAAAAGGTCCTAAGAACGGCTTTGAAGTTTTATCTCCTGATATTTGAACAAACCAATTTTTGTCACTAACTTTAGGAATTTCATTATCTGTAAAAATTAGACTTGTATTTTCATTAGTAATAACACTATTATTATTACTTTCAATTGCTCTTGTAACATAGTTTTTAAGGGTGGGATTTGATATATCAACTCCTATATTGATTTTTTTTGAATGGTTTGGAATAAGCAAAATAGCATTATCAATTTGCAAATCATCACTACTCAAAGTAACTTTTATATCAAATGCATTAAATGGCAAAGACATAGTAATTCGCTTAACCTCTTTAGGCTTTAGCTTGATTTTTTTATTTTTTTTATTTCCTGAAAAATCATAAATGGCTGTGACTTCCTGTGGAATATCTGCGATATTTGCAATTTCCATAAAAAATCTTGATTTTAAATTTTCTGTTGTCCTTGTTGCATTAATTATTGCAATATTATTTCTCTTCTCTCCAAAAGCTTTCCAAATAATACTTTCAGATAAATCCCTCTTTGTAGGAGCATGATCCGATAATACCATAATTGTAGAGTTTCCTTTGTCAAATTGTCTCGCATAAGAAATACCTTTAGCAATACAACTTTCATAACCTCCACATTCCCATTTATCTAAAATACTTGATAATGTATCGACTGTTATTTTTTTAGTTTCAAGAGTTTGTAAAGATGAGTTTGCAAGAATAAGACCTATTGGGCGATTAGGATATTCTTTAAGGTTTCTCAATATTTCTTGTTCTCCTAACTCTCGTGCTGATTGTTCCCCTCCTGCCAGCATCGAAAATGAATCATCAAGAACAAACCAAAGTTTTGACTTATTTTCACTAGAAAAAAATGGGGTTAATGCTGCTAAAATTAAAAATATTATTATTAAAAGTTCTAGGAAAAACAGAAGTGGAAGCGGGAGTTTTTTAAGAGTAAGCCCACCTTTTTTTGTTCTTTTATGATTGTTCCACAAAAAAAGAGCTGATACAACAACGATACGATGTTTACTTTTTAGCTTATAAATTAAAATTAAAACGGGGATAGCTAGAATTAAAAGAAGAAAAATAGGTGTAGTAAAAAACATTAAAAGAACCTCAACACTTCATATTTTAATAAATCATCTAAAAGCCAATTTTCAGTAATTTCACTAGCGATTAAGGAAGTCATTATGATACCTCTTTCTCTGCAAGCTTTATTCCAATTTGCGAGATGTGCAGTTAATGCTTTATCATAATCTTTCAAAACAGATTCCGATATATGAAAATTATCAGTTGTTCCATTTTCTGAATCTTGAAGTTCAATATCACCTAAAAAAGCAGGTTTCTTATCTTCTTGAGATAGCACTTGGACAACTATTACCGAACTTGCACAGTTCGCAAATTTTGTTAAAAAATGACCAGGTTCTCCATCCCATAATAAGTCCGTGATTAAAATTCTAACACCATTATTGTAAAAATTAGAAGAATTCATTTCAGATAAGTTTCTTGTTGATGAAAAATTAATATTTTCCCAAAGAGGAGCAAATTTTGTCCCATTTTCTACAGGATAAAACTCATCGACAGTCGCCCAAGTTTTGAAATGATATTTTGCATTTTCAGAAGCTCTTGCGAATAGTGCAGCTAAACCTAAGCTAGCTTCCACTTTATTAGAACCTATTTTCATTGATTTAGATGTATCTAAAACAATATCTACACAAGGAGATATTTCATTTTGATAAGTTTTAATAGCCAATTTATCAGTCCTCGCATATACACCCCAATCAATAAAGCGTAAATCGTCGCCTTGTAAATAATCTCTATGTTCACGAAACTCCATAGAGTTACCTGCAGTTTTACTAAATCTAGATCCAGATATACCAGATTTACTGCTAGAAGATAGATTCAAAGAATACCTATCTCCTGCAAACGCTCCTTTTTCTAAAAATTTTAAATATTCTTTTTTCATA
>JAOZMT010000434.1:0-1097 GCA_029934175.1 Victivallales bacterium
TAAAAATCCAGTGTTTTCTATTTTCCTTGCTTACGGCTCGTGTGCTTAGAGTTTACACTTTTTATTAAAACTCAACCTCTAAGCAAAAGAGCCGTCGTATATTATGAATCGTTTGCTAAGAGTTTGGTTTCGGTTTTGAGCTTGTGTCTCTAAATTCTTTTGCTGTCATATTATGATTTTTTTTAAAATCCCTGAAAAATTGTGTTTTATAAGTATATCCTAAAATATGGGATATTTCTGTTATTCCATAAGCTGAATATGTTAATAATCGTTCAGCCTTTTTCATTTTCGCTTTTGTAATAAATTGTTGCGGTGAACATTTTTTTTGTTCTTTAAATAATCTGAAAAAATGTTGTTTGGATATAAATATATCTTTTGCGAATTGTTCGATATTCCACTTTTTTTCAGGATATTTTTTTATTTTGGTACATATATGATTTATTTCGCTTATGTATTCAAATTTCCTGCCATGGAAAATGTCTACTTCTTTCACATCTTTATCCAATAGTTCCATCAGAGCTACATTTAACCAATCATTTTCTGCATCATGGTCTTTCTGTTGATGTGCCGATAATATTCGGTTAAGTATTTCGCGAAAAAAGAATGGATCCTCAAATTTTTTACGATGAAAAGAAAAAGTGATATTGTCAGAAGATTTGAATGAAATCACCAATGGAATAAAAGGATTTTCATTATTTGAACACATTTTTTTTTCAAGCCCTGGAGTTAATAAGAAGCATTCTCCTATTTCTGGAATAACAATCTCATTTCCTATTTTTATTTCGCCTTGTCCATTAGTCAAAAACCATAAACTATAATCTTTTACTTTTTTTATATCTTTCAGAGAATCTCTTAATGTCCTTGGTTTTATATATGTATATGCACTTTTTACTTTAACTGAATATTTACTCATAAATCACTCCTGTTTTTTTGTATATCTAAATGAGATATAAATATACCATAAGTAACTTGATATTTCAAGTGCGTTATGCTATAATAGAATTATATAAATAATAATAATTAAAATAGGAGTTTATTATGAAAAGACCAAATGTATTGGTAATTATGGCGGATCAGCATAGATTTGATTGTATTGG
>JAOZMT010000434.1:1197-2653 GCA_029934175.1 Victivallales bacterium
AAAGACCAAATGTATTGGTAATTATGGCGGATCAGCATAGATTTGATTGTATTGGAAGTTATGGGAACGAGGATGTGAAAACTCCAAACATTGATGCTTTAGCAAATAATGGAGTTCAATTTAACAATAGTTTTTGTCCGTATCCAATTTGCACACCATCACGATATTCTATGCTAACAGGATTGTATGTTCATCAGCATTTAGGATATGGAAATAGTAGCACTATTCCAGAAGGATTAGCTACTTATCCTAAAGTATTAAGGGATGCTGGATATAACACAAAAGTCGTCGGGAAAATGCACACAACACCTGTTTATTATGATGTTGGTTTTGATGAAGAATTACTTGCAGAACAAGGACATGGACAATTTTTAGATGATTATAATCGTTATTTAAGAGCAAATAATCTTTGTGATGAAAGTGAAGTTATGAAAATGATGGCAGGTGCACCTTTATCATATTTCAAAACTCTTGGATGTCAAGAATCAAATTTACCAGAAGAACATCATGTTACTACTTGGGTTGCTGATAAATCAGTTGAAACTATTGAAAATTGGGATAATGAAAGTAATAACCTATTATTGACAAGTTTTGTTAATCCTCACAATCCATTTACTCCTCCAGCTCCTTGGAGTGAAATGTATAATCCTGATGATTTAACATTATTAGATGGTTGGACTTCAGAGTGTTTAGAGCGAGATATGCAATGCCATGATTCGATGAATTATCATACTTACAATGAAGTTTCTGAATCTCAAATTAGAAAACTTATGGCAATGTATTATGGTAGTATTTCTCAAATTGATAACCAAATTGGAAGAATGATTGATACTCTTAAAAAGAAAGGACTTTATGATAATACAATAATTATTTATACAAGTGACCACGGCGAGTTTATGGGATTTCATCATCTTCACGCTAAACATAATTATATGTATGATGTTCTTACTAAAACTCCATTTATCATAAAATGGCAAAATCAAAAATCTGCTGGAACGACATCTGATGAATTGATAAATAATGTTGATATAGCACCAACTTTAATTGATGCTTGTGATTTAGAAATTCCTAGAACTATGTCTGGATTTAGTATAAAGGAGAATGATAAAGTTAGAGATTTTGTTTATTCAGAACAGCATTTAAAAGATCAAAGAATGATAAGAACGAAAACAAGAAAATTAATTATGTGTAAAGATGATTCTAATTCATTGTATTTTGATTTAGAAAAAGACCCAACTGAAATGATTAATTTATATAAAGATGAAAAATATTCTGCGGAAATCGCAGAGTTAAAAGAGAAATTCTATAAATGGCGTATTTACGATGTGAATAGCGTTGGTCATCAAGATTTAACTGCGAACATTGCAAAAGCTGGAAATTCAATTCGAGAAGATAATCCAGAAGTAGCTAAATCAAAAGAATATTTTGCAAATAAACGAGATGCGTATTACGCAAC
>JAOZMT010000435.1 GCA_029934175.1 Victivallales bacterium
ACAATTTCATTTGTCCAGGTTCATCAATAAATTTCTTTTTTACATCCTTTTCAAATTCTGCGATTCGTGCATCTGTTTCAGCTTCTTCTTCTGTAATATTAAAATAGTTCGCAATCATTTTTTTGTAAACAGTATATTTTTTTATATTTTCAGACTTCTGCTCTTCCCCTGTTTCTTCGCCTTTTATTTTTTGAATATTCGGATTATATGAAGTTACAATTGCACACTTCGCAAATCCTGAAATATAAAATAATTCATAATATTTACACGCCTCATAAATGCTTCCTGCAACTAACATCGCATTTCCTCGACCACTTTTTAAGCGTGGCAACATTTCAAAATCAAATATTATATCATCTACAATTCTTTCCAATTTAGATTTTGAACTAACAATTTTTTGCATTGTCCCCCAGCGTTTTTTTAACTCAGCCTGTGCTATATCAGATAAACCTTCTGTTTTACTTGCGAACCATGCATCAACTCTTTTCTCTGAACCCAAATGAATATCTATACGCCTTGCTTCATACCTTAAATCTAAAATAACTTTATCTTCGGTCGCTTCGTTTAATCTGTAGGAATGAATAAATTTACCAAAAGTTTCAACACTTGTTTGTTTATCTTTTTTCAATAATGGTGTTCCTGTAAATCCTAAAAATATTGCATTCGGTAAAATATCTTTCATCGCATTATGCAATTTCCCAGACTGTGTTCGATGACATTCATCAACAAATATATACAAATTTCCTCTCGCTTCAAAATTCGATAAATTTGATTTCAAGTCTTTTATATAATCACTACAATTATCATTCTCATCTCTTCCAAATTTATGGACTAATGATGATATTAAATTTTTATCTTTTTTGTTCAATTGTTCAATTAAATCTCGACCACTTTTTGTTCTATAAATATTCTCATCAACACCTAAAAATATCTTTTCAATCTGTTCATCAAGTTCTGTTCTATCAGTAATAATCACAACACGACTATCATCAATATTTTCTCTAATCCATTTCGATAACCATACCATAGTCAAAGACTTTCCAGAACCCTGTGTATGGAATATTATTCCGCCCTCTCGCTCTTTTAATTTTTCTTGGGATTTTTTAACGCCAAAATACTGATTATGTCTCGCTAGCTTTTTTGTTCCTGAATCAAATATCACAAAGTTATGCAAAAAATCAATAACTCGTTCTTTATTCAAAAAACGATAAATATCTGAATCCAATAACTCTTTACTAACTTCGCAACTATCACGGTTAAATGTTCGTTTCAAATCGGTTACAATATTATGATTATATTCTGGATTTTCTTCTTTCCAAATCAAATAATATTTTTCTGGTGTTCCAATAGTTCCATATCTTAAACCTTCAGAATCATTTCCTGCCATCACCAATTGTTGTGTTGTGAAGAAGCGTTGGATATTATCTTTACTTTGATTAGCTATATTTTGTCTAATTCCATTAGCAACTGATTTGCTTGCTTTTTTAAGTTCAATAACTCCAAAAGCTATTCCATTGATATAAAGGACTATATCGGGGCGTGCGTCATGTGTTCCTTTAACAGTAACCTCTTCTGCAATTGCAAAATGATTATTATTGGGCGACTTCCAATCAATGAAATGTATATGTTTTGAGAATTCGCCAAGATTCTTTATTTCAATACCATATCTTAACATTGCATAAACTTCTTTATTAATATCATATAAAGACTTCTGTTGATTTCCTGCACACTTCGCAAGTTCTAAAATTGCTTTATTTATGGTTTCAGCATCATATTTATTTTGTTCTTTTAGATATTTCCCTAATAATTTTTGTTCAATATTTTGATTATCAGTCCCATAACTACCTAAATAATCATAACCAAGTTCTTCTTGAAAAAACTTAACTACTCGATCCTGTGTTTCTCTTTCTTTTTCCACAATTTTCTCCTTTTTTTATTGTTTTATCTTCTTTTTATGTTATATTAAAATCTTTTATTAAATTTATTAAAGGTGTTTATATGAATGAAATTATTTTTATGATTGAAGAATCTCCTGACGGCGGATATTCTGCTGAAGGCTTAGGATTCTCAATCTTTACAGATGGGGATTCTATCCCAGAGCTTAAAAAAAATATATTAGATGCTATGCATTGTCATTTCGATGAATTGGCAACTAATATTCCTAAAATTATCCGTTTACATTTTGTTAGAGAGGAAACTTTAACTTATGCCTAAAATACCACGAAATATTTATGGCAAAGATTTATGTAAAGTCTTAAAAAAATATGGATATGAAAAGACTCGTCAAACTGGTTCACACATTCGTTTAACTAAATCTTCTAATCCTATTCACAACATTACAATTCCTAATCACAAACCTATTAAGGTTGGAACTTTAAATAAAATTTTAACAGATATTTCTAATCATTTAAATATCTCAAAATCTGAACTAATTTCTAATCTATAACATTCTCCTTTTTTTATCCGCAGATTACGCCGATTAACGCAGATTTTTTTAACCACGAAAATAACGAAAGACACGAACCTTTTTTTATTTTGCATACTTCGCAAATCTGGGAACGCTGAGCTTTGCTCGGCTCTTTGCACACTTCGCAAATTATCTTCATGCTCGGAGAGCATAACATGAATAGCCACAGGTTTTAACCTGTGGA
>JAOZMT010000436.1:0-1302 GCA_029934175.1 Victivallales bacterium
CTTATCTCCATATTCTTCTATAGTAAATTTTTCCCAAGTATCAAAATCATCTCTACTCGCCCATAAAAAGTCTCCATGATGAGAATCAACACATAAAAAATTGTTATTATTCTGATTCTTAAAAGATACCGTTCCGTCTCCATTTTTTATTAGTTCAAAAGTTTCCCAAGGACCAATATTATCCGCCCAAGCACCTGCTTTGCCATTATCTTCTGGATTTGTCATAGATGCCATTACAAATTTACCATTACAAGCTTTTATTCCTACTTCTTCAACTTTATAATCATTCAGAACTTTCTTGAAAAACTCATCTTCTAAACGCCATGCATTTTCCCATTTCCATGCATCCATATGACCAAGCCCCTCTAATTGCCAAAAGATTTTTTTAGCATTAGGAACTTCACTTGGAAACTTATTATACTCACCACCTTCTCCATTATGCCAATGGTTAAAAGACTCTTCTGTCTTATCAATTCCATACTCATCATCTTTTCCCATATAACAACAAATATACGGTGTATGACTACTTGGTTGTGTATGTCGTAATATATCCCCATCATCTAAGACATTCCAGCCATAATAATAATCAACAACTTTTCCAGCATCACCACCAAACTTTTTATTAGTATTTATAGCTTGCCAAGAATTTGCAGGAGGTGAAACAAGAAAAAGTCCTTTAACTCGTTTATCCACAAAACCTGCTCGTTGTGCAGTCATTGCACCTAAAGATGCACCTAATAAAATATATGGTTTGGGATAATTATGTTCATCAGCATAATCCATTGCTGCTTGTATATCATAACTTTCATAAGTCCCAAAAGATGGCATTTTCATATCACTCCAACCATGCATTCTATGATCAAAAGATATAACAGATACATTATGTTGTTCTGAAATTCTCATTGCAATATTTTTAAATTCTTGAGAGTTTTGTAAAAAACCATGCAATACAAAAGCTGTTCCCGCATCATTAGATTGACATTGTTTTTTATACGACCAACCTTTTAAATTACATCCGTCTCTTGATACAAATTCGACTCTACCAAAATCTTCTTCTGATGCAATATCATCTCTTGACTTAAAAGATATAATTGGATGTTTTTTTATCTCTTGTATCAAACTCGAAGGAGTCCAGCCTAATTTACAAAGTTCAGGAATACTAGGTATCCGCTCTAAAATTTCTGTTTTAGGTAAATTAGATACCGTCTCCCAAATTTCATTTTTACAATCATTAAAATTCATAATAACTCCTTTGTTATATTTATTAGTTGCTTAGTTACTTTATATATTCTTTAAAAACAA
>JAOZMT010000436.1:1402-2646 GCA_029934175.1 Victivallales bacterium
CTTTCCTAATATAACATTAAAACAATAAATAACCAACAAACCTAGGAGTTTTTGTCAACGAAGAGCTCTCAAAACAATTAATTAAAGAATTCTTGCTTTTAATTCTCCTGTTCCTGCACACATTACCATCTGCTGTATTGTGCAGCTCATTCTTACATTTTCATCACTTAAATAATCAAAACAATTATCTAAGCTTTTAGGTAATGATGCTTCTAACAATTCTGTTATTCTACTATAACGATCTTTAGAGTTTTCAACTATAAACTGATCATTTTGAATTTCAGGTTTATACTTTATATATCCATTAGCTACTGCAATATAATCGCCAACTGGATAACGAATCGCACTATTCGTTGGCGTTCGTTCTATAACTACCATCTCTCCATTTTTTGTACCTGTTACTAAAAGAAGACAATCTGATAAAATTTCTTCCTTTGATAACATTTCAACTGCTTCATCAAATGATTTAGCTCTTTCACATACCTTTCTTATTAAAAATACTACAGGTTGACCTATTGAGAATTCATCACAACTTGTCATATTAAGTGTCACCGTAAAATATTTAGGTTTTATCGCTGACAATACTCCACTGACTCCTGGCCAAGAAATCGTTTTAAAACTATTTTCTCTTAATCGACCTTTATGATTAACAATAACAGTATTATTTGCTAATAAACCATTAGGATCAATCCAATCCATATTTCTCGCATGCACAGGTCCCTTCTCAGTGTTATAAGCAAACGCAGTGCAGCCAAATGGATTAAGTTTTTGTCTTATAACTTTTATTACATTCGATACACTATTTGACTTAAAGGCTGCTGATAGAAAATCATAATAACAATTTATTAAACATAGTTTTTCAAAATCACAGTCCATCATTTTAGAAATAGTAGTTATTTCGTCTGAATATTCATTAAAGTATATGTATTTATATCCATTCAATAACCCATTACACAAATATGGAGTGATATGCTTCTTTAAACCAAATGCATCAAAATCTATAGATTTTAAAATATCATTTATATATTCATCTATATCAATTTCATCAAGAAGTTCATTTATCAGTGGGGCAACTTTATCTACAGATTCAGATAATGGTTTATACCGTATTTTTAAATCTTTAACTGTGAAATCAATTTTTATTTCTTTTATTTCTTCTTTCATTTTTCATTCTCCTTTTAATTACCATAAACTTATGAATTTAATATATATATTCTTGAAAAATCATAGAATCTTACACTAAA
>JAOZMT010000437.1 GCA_029934175.1 Victivallales bacterium
TTTTTTCACTTAATAATGATTCCTTCAAATTAGCTTGCCTTACAATTGATATAGGCATATCAAATTCAACATGTAGTGTATTCATTTTTAACTCCTTTTATTTTTATAAAGATGCAACACGCCCTTTAATCGTTCTTTTACCCGTTGTAGGTTCAATCGGACAACTTAAGATTTTTAATAAAGTTGATTTACCTGCACCAATAATACCAACACGGTCATTTCAAAATCAATATCTTTTAATACTCATAATTTTTTATCAGCGAATTTTACAAATTAAACGATTTTTTTTATTCGTTAAATTCTCTTAATTCGTTTATTGCTCCTTATAGAATTTATTAGGAACTCTTTTTTATTCTAAGGAAGTTTGCCCGAAAATTATCGGGGTCAAACCTACTTTTTAATGTTTTTTAACTTGTTTCTTTGCGTAAAATGCAACATTTCACAGCAAACTATCATTTTTTTATTCTGTCATTGAAAGCTTCTCCTCATAAATTTGCAAAATATACAACTCTTTAACCACTAATCAACACTAACAATGCCTATTCGTTGTCGTTGCTTTCCTGATATATGGAAAAACAATAACCATAATTGAAAACTCTAGCTTTTTATACATTTAAATGGAAAAATGCCTACTTGTAAAACTGTATTTAATAATACTCTCTATTTTTTCTACTTCGTTATTACTTAAATTCGCAAATTGTTTTTTTCTTCTTTTATTAGATAAAATATAGTTGTTTTGGTAAATAAAAATAATTAATTGCTTTATTGTGTTATTTGGCATTTCAATAAATTCTTTTATTTTATTTTCTGCAATATCAAATGACTTAAGATATTCAATCTCTTTTGGTAATTCATTTTGTATTGTTAATTCAATACATTCAATAATAAACTCACAACTTTCAGTGCAATCAAAATATTTATATAAATCAACAGTTTCATTTAAAACTTCAACATTTTTATTGACATCTACTTTCCAATCAATATAATCCATTAACGGTTTTGTATGGTTTTGTAAAACAGCTCTGTATTGATCTATATTATCAAGCATAAATGTTGAAATAGGGAATAACAATCCTTTATGATAAAACTTTCTATGGGCTAAAATATGATGCAAAAGGTAACGGTGGATTCTTCCGTTACCATCAGCAAATGGATGGATATAAATAAAAGCAAATGCTATTATTGCTGCGTTTATAACAGCATTTATATTATTCTCTTCTAATTCTTTATTTAAAACAATTAATTGTAACAATAATTGTTTGATGTCAGTAGGCTTTGCTCCTATAAATTCTGGAATAGGCTCATTATATGAATCTCGTTCTCCAAGAAATACTCCATCACTTCTTATTCCTTTCTCAATGAATCTATTATCTTTTATAATAAGGTTTTGTAATCTCTCTAATTCATTAATTGAAAGAATATTTTTTCCAGCTTGCATAATAATTTTAGACCAACGATTTATATCATTAGAGTTATTCTCTCCTTCTATTTCAAAACTAGAACGAGAATCTGCCAAGGTTAAAAAATTGACAGCTCTTTCAATCAATCGTTTATCTGAACCACCTATAATATAAGAAAGTTTTTTATTAAAATCTTGAGATAAATAATTTTCTATTTTTTTTGTTTTCCGAATAACAGGAGAAAAATCTAAATTTCCTAATAAATTTTCATTAACTTTATGTCGCTTTGAATAGCTCCCTTTTGTTGTAATGTATTTATTGGAATCTAGTAAATCTATTGTTTTACATTTTGGAATATCATTTATATTTATTTTATCATTGTTAAAATGTTCGTATAAATAAAATATTTTGCGTGCATAAATTCCAGTTGGATTTTCTATTATATATTCTTTAACTTCTCTCTTTGAAATTATTAAAATGATTTGTTTTAATATCAACAAGTCAAAATTTTCATGTTTCAATGCAAAAATTAAATGATTAATATCTTTATGACTAGTTAAATACCTTTTATCAAAAATATAAATTCCGTTATTCAAAATAATGCTTTTAGAGATTTTTTTTTCAGAAATGCAAGAAATTTGCCTTAAATAGCATTTTAATTTGTATTTTTTGATAAAATAAGAGTAACCTATCAACGATAATTTATCATCTATAATTTTATCTTGAAATATCATTAACCTTCCTTTTTTATTTAATTATTTGCAAATTAATAATCTCATCACAATTCTCAACAGTGCTAAGTCTATGAGCAATCATAATTATTGTTAATTTACCTTTTAAATTATTTAATGCATCAATAAATGCTTTTTCTGTATTATTGTCTAATGCAGAAGTTGCTTCATCTAAAATGAGAACTTGAGGATTATGATATAAAGCTCTTGCAATTCCTATTCGTTGTCGTTGTCCACCTGATAATTGTATTCCATTTTCTCCAACGATATGATTAATATTATTAGACAAATCTTTTATGAAATCATAAATTTGAGCCATTTTTAAACATTCAATAATTTTGTCATCATCTATATTTTCTTCTTTTTCACCAAATGCAACATTTGATTTAACAGTGTCATCTAATAAGAAAATTGATTGAGGAACATAACCTATCATTTTTTGCCAATTTACTAAATCTTTTTCTACATCAATATCATCAACTTTTATACAACCTTTTTGCGGTTTAAGCAAA
>JAOZMT010000438.1 GCA_029934175.1 Victivallales bacterium
TTCCTATTATTTATGGGTTTATAAAAACAATTAAAAATAAAGATACAAAAAGTATCGAATATGCTATTACTCTTGGGAGTCTTTTTTATTTAACAATATGGTCTATTTTAGGAATATTAGGAGAAGTTAGAATTTTTCTAACTTTTGCTTTTCTATTAACTCCATTTATAGCAAATTATATATATGATGAATATAAAATAAAGGAAGAAATAAAATGAAAGTATTAATTACAGGAGGAAGTGGTTTTTTAGGGATAAATATGATTCGTCATTTAATTAAAAATGGAATTAATGATATTGTGTCATTAGATTTAATTCCATTTGATTATCCTGAGAAAAACGAAATCACAGAAATCATCGGAGATATAAGAGATAAAAAAAATGCGGAACTCGCGATGCAAGAAGTTGATATGGTTATTCATACAGCTGCTGCTCTTCCTTTATATACCGACCAAGAAATTATGACTACCGAAGTTGATGGAACTAAAAATTTATTAGAATTTGCGGAACTCGCAAATGTTAAAAGATTTATTCATATTTCTTCTACGGCAGTTTATGGGATTCCAGATCATCATCCATTATGTGAAAATGATAAATTAGATGGTGTTGGAGCTTATGGAAAAGCAAAAATACTTGCAGAAGAAGCTTGTTGCGAATATCGCAACAAAGATATGTGTGTTCCTATCATTCGTCCAAAATCTTTTATTGGACCTGAACGACTTGGGGTTTTCGCTTTATTTTATGATTGGGCTAAAGATGGTTGTGGTTTTCCTATGATTGGAAACGGTAAAAATCGTTATCAATTATTAGATGTTGAAGATTTGTGTGAAGCAATTTATTTATCTATGACAATTTCTGCGGAAACCGCAAATGATACATTTAATATTGGAGCTAAAGAATTTACTACAATGAAAGAAGATTATCAAGCTGTTTTGGATTATGCAGGTTTTAATAAAAAAATAAAAGGTTTTCCAGCAAGTCCAATGATTTGGACTTTACGAATTTTAGAATTTTTTAAGTTATCTCCCTTATATAAATGGGTATATGAAACAGCAAGTAAAGATTCTTTTGTATCAATAGAAAAGGCTGAAAACATTTTAGGATACACGCCAAAATATTCAAATAAAGATGCTTTAATAAGAAATTATAAATGGTATATTAAAAATCTTAAATCTTTTGAAAATTCCTCAGGTGTATCGCATCGTGTTCCTTGGAAACAAGGTATTTTAAAAATAGTTAAAGTATTCTTCTAAAAAACTTAAAAAATGATAAATTTAGTTATCATTATATCAAACAATCAACCAAAAGATAATTAATATCATCATTTCTATGAGCAATAAAATTGAAATAAATATAGAAAACAAAAAAGTTGGCGAACTTTTTTATAATGAAACTTTAAAAGAATATGGTTTTAATTATAGTTGCGATTTTCGCAAAGTTTCTTTGATAATGCCATATAAACCTTCTATTTATGTGTGGAAGAATTATTTACATCCAATATTTGATATGAATATGCCTGAAGGTTATTTATTTGAATTGTTAAAAAAATATTTAAATAAAGAATATGGCTACATTAATGATTTTCTTATTTTTTCATATTTAAGTCCAAATATTGATAGTTATCTTACATATAAAAGTCATTTTAATAAAGCTGATTATGAACATTTTGATATTAATGATATCATAGAAAATGATAATGAAGATACTTTTAATAAATTGTTACATACATTTATTAATAGAAATGCTATATCAGGAGTTCAACCCAAAACTCTTGCATTATTACAAGATAAAGAATCTTTAATAATAAAAGAATACATTATTAAAACTTGGGGTGAGGAATATTTATATTTAGCTCAAAACGAATATTTTTGTATGGAAATAATGAAAAATGCTGGAGTCGAAACGGCAAAAGTCCAATTATCAAAGAATAATAAATTCTTATTAGTTGAAAGATTTAATTATGATAAAAAAAATGATTCTTATTTGGGATTTGAAGAAGTTTTAGTTTTACTAGGAAAAAATAAAGATGAAAAATACAGTGGGAGTTATGAGCAAATCTCAAAAGTAATTTATGCTGTAACTACAAATAAAATAGATTCAATGTATGCTTTATTTCAAATGATTGTGATGAATTATCTTTTAAAAAATGGAGATGCTCATTTGAAGAATTTTGGTGTTATATATGATGCAGAACAAAAAAGTATAGAATTAGCTCCAGCTTATGATATTGTAAACACAACTCCTTATTTTCATAAAGATAAACCTGCTTTAACAATGTTTGGCAAAAAAGTTTGGTTTGGCAAAAAAGAATTAATTAAATTTGGTTGTGAATATTGTTATTTAGATAAAAAAAATGCGAGTAAACTTTATAATAAATGTTTTAAATCTCTAATTCAAGGTATTAATGACATGAAAATTTATATAGTTAAAACTCCATCTTTTGAAAATATTGGAAATAAAATGCTCGATTCTTGGAATTTATCTTTAAACGAAGAAACTATAAAGGAGATTCCACATGAGATTAGACGAAATTGGTAACAAAATAAAAGAATTGCGGAAAGCAAAAGGTTTAACTCAAGCTGAACTTGCGAACATCGCAAATATTAGTCGTGTTACAGTAGGAAAATTAGAACGAGG
>JAOZMT010000439.1 GCA_029934175.1 Victivallales bacterium
TTATCATTTCGTAATGGAGCTGGTCCATTTCGTTGCTTAGCAAAATTATCATTTCGACCTCGTTCATATCAGATGGTTCCTTTGATTATGGGCTTAAAAATGGGTGAGAATCCTGTTAGAATGTTGATTGCAGATGATGTTGGAGTTGGTAAAACCGTAGAATCTTTATTAGTTGTAAAAGAGATGTTGGATAGAAATAAAATTAATCGTTTTGCAGTTATTTGTTTGCCTCATTTATGCGAACAATGGAAACAGGAAATAAAAGATAAGTTTGATATTGATGCAGTGATTATTCGTTCAAACACACAGGCTCGCTTGGACAGAGAGATTCAAGGAGATATAAGCGTTTATGATTATTATCCGTTTCAGGTTATTTCCATTGATTATATAAAATCTGATACTCGCCGAAATGTATTTATCAAAAGTTGCCCTGAAATGATTATTGTAGATGAAGCTCATACTTGTGCGAAACCCGCAGGTGCAACAAAAAGTCGGCAGCAACGATATAAACTTCTTCGTGAAATTGCTGATAATGCAAATCAACATTTTTTATTATTAACTGCAACACCTCATAGTGGAAAATCAGAAGAATTTCAATCATTATTAGGTTTATTGAAAGATAATTTTGAAGAAATTGATATTGCAGAATCAACACAAAGTCAACGCAAAGAATTGTCAGCTCATTTTATTCAACGCAAACGAGCAAATGTTGAACATTGGATGAATGAAGATACTTGCTTCCCAACACGAGATGCAGGAGAATTTGATTATAATTTATCTAGTGAATATCAGGATTTGTTTAATGATGTTTTGATTTTTGTCAAAGATTTAATATCAGGCGATGGAACAAAAAGAGTTCATTATTGGACAGCATTGGCATTAATGCGTGGCGTTATGTCTAGTCCAGGAGCTGGAATAGAGATGCTGAGAAATAGGATTGAGAAGCTAGGAGAAAAAGATAACGAAACTGATGATTTCAATGCTTTACTTGATTCAGAGTTTATTGAGTTGGATTCAACGCCTGTTGAGTTTTTAGATTCAAAACAATGGACAAAAAGTCAAAAACAATTAAAGAATTTTGCTGATAGATTAGATAATCTTAAAGGAATAAAGAATGATTTGAAAAGTGAAGCTGCTTTTATGATTATTGAAGACTGGATAAACAATAAGCATAATCCTGTTATTTTTTGTCGATATATAGCAACTGCAAAATATCTTGGCGAAGTTATAAAACCTATTTTAGAGAAAAAATTTAAAGGTATAACTGTTCAAATTATTACATCAGAAGATCCTGATGAAGTTCGTAAAGAACGAATTGATGAAATGGGTAATTCAAAAAAACGAGTTTTAATTTGCACTGATTGTTTAAGTGAAGGTATAAATTTACAAGAATATTTCACAGCTGTTCTGCATTATGATTTGCCTTGGAATCCTAACCGTTTGGAACAACGAGAAGGACGAGTTGACAGATATGGACAAACTGCAAAAGAAGTTAAAGCATATTTACTTTACGGTTCAGATAATCCAATTGATGGAGTTGTTTTTAATGTTTTATTAAAAAAAGTTAGAGAAATAAAAAAGTCATTACAAATATCAATGCCTTTTCCTGATAATTCACAAACTATTTTAGATACTGTTATGAAATCTATTCTACTTAATCCGCAAACAAAATCAGATGCTGTTCAACAAGAATTTGATTTTATGAATGATGAACGCAAAGAAATAGAAGATAGATTATCAAACTCAATTGCGGAAGCCGCAAAAAGAGAAGAACGGTCTCGTTCGATATTTGCACAAAACGCAATAAAAGCAGATGAAGTAGAAGAGGATTTAAAAGAGGTTGATAATATTCTTGGCGACCCTAAAGCAGTTGCAGAATTTGTGGTAACTACGCTTCAAGGAATTTTAGGAGTTCAGATAGAAGAGAAGAAATACGGTTACAGACTTTTTACTCAGAATTTACCTGAGATATTGAAGTTTACTTTGCCCGATGCTAAAGAGATTAAAATTAGTTTTGAATCTCCAACTCCTGAAGGGCATTTGTATATTGGTAGAAATCATTTGTTTACCGAGCAATTATGTCAATTTATTTTAGCGAATTCAATGGATAAAGCAGAAAAACGAGCTGCGAGAACCGCAGTTATTAAAAGCGATTTAGTTAAAACAAAAACAACTATTGCACTTTTTAGATGTCGAAATGTTATTGCTCCAAAAAATGGATTTGGCAGACAAATTGTTGCCGAAGAAATGTTATTATGGGGTTATTCAGGAATGCCTAACGAAGAGGTCTTTTTATCACAAGAAGAAGCAAAAGAAATTTTAGATAATGCAAAAGCTACAGCTAACATAGATGAAGCATCAAGGTGGTTTGATTTTCTAAAACCAGAACTAGAATATATTAAAGATTTTAAAGGTAAATTCGATGAAGTAGCAAAATTGCGTTCTGAAAAATTGGTTGAAGCTCACGAACGATTTGCAAAAACTGTTGGTGGTTCAAAATACAAAATCGTAACCCCTGTTTTACCTATGGATATAATGGGAATTTATATAATCGTGCCAGAGTAAATAAACACTTACCAAATATTTGAACTTGCATCTGATGGCATTCTCCAATCACCTCTTG
>JAOZMT010000440.1 GCA_029934175.1 Victivallales bacterium
GTTTTGTTAGTGTTTATTAGTGGTGAATATTTTAATTAATGATCGGCGTTAGGAACAATACCTTATTTTTTTATTTTTAAGAATTCTGCCTCTTATTAATTTTGAATTAATTCAATTTCTCTCATTATACTAATTTTATTTTTCAACCAATCTTCAATAATGAACGAAAAGATTACGACTAATAAAAAAACTCTTCCTAATTATTCTGCTCTTAATTATTCTGCTTAACAAGAAGAAATTTAATCTCAAATTTTCAAAAAGATTCTGTCAATCCCTGAAAATCCTGTTATCCTGTCTAAAATTAATAATTTTTAAATGAAAACCATAGTTTGGCACACTCTTTGCGATGTATGCAAATACTTTTATAATTATTAACAAAAAAAGGAGAAAATTATGAAAAAGATTGATTACACCAAAGCACCGGTTATGGAAATTGGTCAGGACAATAGATGTGAAATAAAATCTGTTAAACCTGAAAATGTGTTTACTTTTGACAATGGTATTTTAGGATTTGAACAAGAAACTGAGTTTGTCTTTTTATTGAATGAAAAGATTAAACCTTTTATGTTTATGCAATCTCTAAATAATGCAAATTTATCGTTTGTTTGTATCAAAACAGATTTGATTTGTCCAAACCATTCAATGACTTTATCCAAAAAACCTCTCAAGGAATTGGAGTTAGCACGACCTCAAGATGCTCTTGTTTTAAGTCTTGTTACTGTCAGTAATGATGTAAGTGAAACAACTGCAAATATTATGAGTCCAATTATCATTAATATTAGAAGGTCTAAAGGTATTCAATTTATCCCTGAACAATCTGACTATCCAGTTCGATTAAAAATTTGGGATGCTATTGAAAATAATGAAACATCTGCTTTAAATGTAGGATAAATTGATAGTTTGGCATACTTTTTGCGAGACAATAAAGTATATATAAATTATTAAAAGAGAGGCTTTTTATGAATGGAATTATACATAGTGAAGGTTTAGGTTTAGCCAATAAGTTAATGCAATTAACAATGGAGCGACAAAAGTTTATTGCAAATAATATTGCAAATGCAAATACTCCTGGTTATATAAGGCAGGATATAAATTTTCAAGATAAGCTAACATCTGCTATTGAATCTGGAGATGCGAATAAGATATCTGCAATTAGAGGTGAAGCTATGAAAGATTATACAAATCCTACTAGACGCGATGGCAATAATGTTATAATTCCAAAAGAAATGGGCGAGATGATGGAAAATAGTGTGTATTATAATTTATTAAGTAAAGCATATTCCACAAAAATGAAAATTCTTAAATCTGCAATAAAAAGTCAATAATAGGGGGACAAAATGAGTTTTAATCTAATACCTGCAGCTAAAATAAGTGCAAGCGGTTTAAATGCCGAGCGTTATAGAATGGAAATAACAGCTAATAACTTAGCAAATGTTCATTCTACTAAAGGACCAAATGGCGAGGCATTTAAAAAACAAATGGCGGTTTTTTCGACAGTCGATGGAGATGGAAATGGACCTGCAGGTGAATTAGGTGGAGTCAAACTTGAAGAAATTAAAGATTCTACAGATCCATTTAAAAAAGTTTTCAATCCAGGACATCCACAAGCTGATGCAGCTGGTATGGTCGAAATGCCTAACATTTCTCCTATTGAAGAAATGTTAGATATGATTACAGCAACTCGAGCTTACGAAGCGAACCTTTCAGTAATGAAGCAAAGTCGTGAAATTGCTGAAAAAACAATAAATATACTTAAAGTTTAACAAGAGAGGAAATTAAAATGATTGATGCTATTTCAACAAATATGTTTGCTAACGATATTAATAGAATAAAAGATACAGCCCCAGCTTTTCAACCTAATGATGTAAATAAAACAACTCCTGGTGGCGGTTTTAAGGAAATGCTTGGAAATTTAATTTCAGATGTTGATAATTCTCAAAAAGGTGCAGATATAGCAATGGAGGATTTAGCGACAGGTAGCAATAACACAACAATACAAGATGTTGTTATGAAAATGGAAGAAGCTGATATTTCATTTCAATTGATGAAAGAAATCAGAAATAAATTACTTTCTGCATATAGAGATATTTTGAAATTATAAACACAATCTAACAAACGATCATTATAAGCATCTTGCGTATCCTCTTTTAAAACAGTTGTTCTATTAATCTTGATTATTAAATAGTTATATTATTATTAAATCACACTTTGAGTTAGAAAAGTCAAAAAACCGTCGAAGTTCCGCTTTCAGAGGCTGTCGATTTAATCTAACAATCTCCTAAACACCTGCGAACAAACATAGTGCAACCTTTTCAGGATTGTAGTTTTGTTGTTAGTCTCCGTAGATTAAAACCTATGAAAACAATTTGAATGTGAATTTAAAGATTTAATATTTTTCAATAATCAATATTCAACACGGAATATCCAATATTCAAGTAAAAAATTCCTAAATGCAACATCATATAAAACAACAAGTTCCAATCACAAATTTTCATACATAGATAGTCATTAAAAGACTAAGAAAGCAATGAAAAATGCCTAAAAATGGTATCTTCTTTAAAAACAGTTGTAAATGCTTTAATTATTTTGACAGGATAACAG